>JAURXW010000494.1 GCA_030654205.1 Bacteriovorax sp. | reverse complement strand
CTCTTCCACGTATTACTGTTGAACCACCTACAGTAGGGGTTCAGGTTTCTGTATCAACTTCTCCAATGTCTGGACAAGAAGGTGAATACTTAACTTCTAGAAAACTAGAAGAATTTTTACAAGATTCAATTAAAACTAACGTTGCTCTACAATATGAGCCAACAGACGATCCAAAAGTCTTTTTATTAAAAGGCCGTGGAGAATTACAACTTGCAATCGTTTTCGAGCAACTTCGCCGTAAAGGATTTGAATTAATGGTTGGTCGTCCTCAAGTTCTTTTCCAAACAGCTGAAGATGGAACAAAACTAGAACCATTTGAAAAAGTTGTTCTTGATATTCCAAACGAAGCTACGGGAGCAATTACGGAAAGACTTTCAATTAGAAAGGGAATCATGGAAAACATGATGCCACTTGGAGAAGCAAGAACTCGTATGGTTTTTGTTATTCCATCACGTGGATTAATTGGTTACCGCGGAATTTTCTTAACCGATACTCGTGGTGCTGGATTAATGTCTTCTGAGTTTATGGGTTACAAGCCTTACACTGGAGATATGCTAGGTCGCCAAAACGGAGCTCTAGTTTCAGATAGATCTGGAAAAATGACTCCTTATGCTCTTTATAATTTACTTTCTTCTGGTAAACAATTTGTTAAGCCGGGTGAAATGACTTACGAAGGAATGGTTATCGGCGAAGCAACTCGTCCAAATGATTTAGTTTTAAACTGCGTACGCGAAAAACATTTAACTTCGGTAAGAACTGCAGGAAAAGATGAACAACCAATCCTACCTCCTATTGTTAACCGTACTCTTGAGTGGGCATTGGACTGGATTGATAATGATGAATGGGTAGAAATTACTCCTCAATCAATCCGTATTAGAAAAAAAGAACTAGTTGGGAATAAGCGATCTGTAGTTAGAAAAGGATAATCATTATGAAAAAAATGATTGGATTTATTTTATTAGCTATTTCTTTAAACCTAACAGCAGCTACTTTAGATGCTGTCACATTTGCAGACTCTGCAAATGTGGATGGTAAAGAACTAATTCTGAACGGAGTTGGAATAAGAAAAGCAACTTTCCTAAAGATAAAAGTCTATTACGGTGCACTTTATCTTGAACAAAAATCAAAAGATGCGAATTCTTTTTTAGCGTCTGCTTCTCCTAAGCAAATTGTTATGCACTTTGTTCGCGAAGTGGATGCTAAAAAATTACGTGATGCTTTTGTTGAAGGGATGGAAGCGGCCAATAAAAATCATGCGAGCTTTAAAACTCAATTGGATAAACTTAATTCTTTCATACCTGATGTCGTAAAAGATGATTTAATTATTATTACTTTTTCAAACGATGGCGTTTCTTTGAATGTTAAAGGAAAGCCAACAGAAAAAATTACTGGTTCTGAATTTTCACATGCTTTGTTAAATATTTGGTTTATCAATCCACGTGATGAAAATTTACGTAACGGCCTATTAGGACTATAAAATTCATTAAAAGTCTGCGCCCTTAATCTTAAGGGCGCTTTTTATGACGAATATCACGAAAACTTTCCAATCTACAACTTCCAACAATCAGGCACATCAACACCTTACGGCTTATATCTCAAGGGTTTCGTAATTTTTTTCCTGCCTAATGGCTTGCGAGCAGTTTGGGGATATACTGTAACTTATAAACACAATCTTAAGGGAATAGTTGAGTATGGAGCGTAAGATGCACATTACAATCGTAGATGACATAAGGGACAATCTAAGAAGTTATAATGAACTTTTGTCGCCAACATTTAACTTAGAACTTATTCAAAATCCGCTTGATCTCATATCGTTCTTGGCCAAAACTCAAACAGACTTGATTCTACTAGACTTACATATGCCTGCAATAAATGGATTTGAGCTTTATCAAAAATTTAAAGTCACTCATCCGGACCTACCTGTAATTTTTCTAAGTGGTGATCCATCAGAGGAATCACTGATTAGAGGATTAAATCTTGGAGCCGATGATTTTATTGTTAAACCTGTTTCATTACGTGAACTTGTAGCGCGTATAAAAAATAAAATAACACTGAAACCAGGATCTAACTCTCCTGATAATATTTTATCCTTTGATGGCTTTAAGCTTTATTGCGATATGCAGATGGCAGAAATTGCAGATGAAAAAATTCAATTAACTCCAATAGAATTCAAACTTATTCATTTATTAGCAAAAAATCCTAATAAAGTGTTTAGCAGAGATTATATAACCAATCTTCTTTGGCCAAACGTTCACGTTCAAAACCAAAACATTGATACACATTTATCAAATTTAAGAAAAAAACTAATGCCTTTTTCCCGCTATATTAAAACTATTAAATCTCGAGGCTATATCCTAAGGATAGGCTAATGAGTGATAACAATCATAATGGTATTTTAGAAAAAGCCCATAAAGCTCGTCTGGGAGATGTTCCAGTATCTCAATTTATGAATGCACATGCTGTAATGTTAAAGGCCAATTATACAGTCAAGAGCACCATCGAAACTTTTCGCATCCATCATATAAGCGGTGCTCCAGTTGTTGATTATCAAAATAAAATTATTGGTGTTATTTCAGAATATGATTTACTCATTCAAGCCGCTTCAAGATTAATTTCTGGACCAATCGAATTTAAGACGAATATTACCTTTGTTCATCCCGAGACTACACTTAAAGAAGTTTTAGTTATTCTTTATAAGCAAAAATTAAAATGGATCCCTGTTGTGAATAAAGAAAACTACGTGCAAGGTGTAGTTTCCAGAATAGATGTTTTAAATTTCATCGCAAATCACAGCGATCTTTGAATTTCGGTAATAAGATAATCAAGTCCATTTTGTTTTTGAATTTTTTTCATTGGATTTTGCATTCCTATTTGATGAAGTGCTACTAGAAATGATTCATCCGTTAATTCTTTTTCTTCAATAATAATTGATCCCAGTTTTTTATGGGCATCAAGAGCATTGAAAAACTGCTCATTTTTTTGAGCAATTTTTAAAGGAATATAAATTGATTTTTTTCCAACTGCTACTAATTCACTAACGGTTCCGGCCCCCGATCTTGAAACAGTGACGGTTGCCAACTTAAATAAATCAATCATCTCTGGGCCTAAAAAAGCGACGGGGAAATAATCTGATTTTTTATATTTACTATATTCTTCTATAAAAGATTTACCTACTTGATGAACTATAAAATAACGAGACGTAAGGACGTCCAAATTATTTAAAATTAATTTATTAATTAACTGTGCTCCATTGCCTCCTCCTGTTACAAACAAAATGGGCTTTTCAATTTCATTAAGTAAGACACCATTGATTACGACTGGTTTAATGGCATCGCTATAACACTCTTCTCTTAACGGATAGCCCGATAAAAAAGTCTTTTTTTCATCAAAATATTTAAAGGATTCTTCAAAACTTATAAAAACCTTGCTAGCAAAAACTGAACAAATCTTATTGGCCAACCCAACTCTACTTGTTTGTTCGTGAATAAAAACTTTTTTTCTTTGCAGAAATGCCGCAACAACAACCGGAACGCAGACAAAACCGCCTGTTGAAAAAATTAATGTTTCTTTTCGTTTAAATTTCCAAAGAACCTTAAATGCATCCATTAAACCGACAAATACATTTAATGCATCTTTAAAGTTTTCAACTGAAAGGTAACGCCGAAGTTTTCCTGTGTGAATAGGATGATAAGTAAGTTGATAATCTTTGACCAACTCACGTTCAATATTATTGATGCCACCAATATAATGAATATCGTAATTGTTAGTGATATTTATTTTTTTTAAAATAGTCAGGGCCGGCATAACATGCCCCCCACTTCCGCCACCAGTAAAAATAATCGTTTTAGGCATACTTAATTCCATAAATAAGAAGGGCACTCATAAAGAGTGCCCAACGTTTAATTCTATAAGATATTATACTTAAAATTTATTAAGCGCGAAAAGATCTTTCTGGTCTAGAAGAGCGATCTCCCCCACGGTCAGCTGAAAAATTTCCGCCCCCACCTGAACGCCCACGAAAACTTGGACGACGATCATTGTCTCCGCCACCGTAACTTGGTCTACTCATAGGAGCAGATCTTGTTAACTCAAAACGAACATTTCGTTCATTTATCGTAGGACCAGCAACTTTTAATAAAGCATCACCAAAATTCTCAGGTACTTCTAAAAATGAAAATGTTTCTTTCATATCAACATTGCGAATCATTCTTTCATCAACATTTACCATTCCAGCAATTGAGCCAAGAAGAGTTTTAAGTGTTAATCCATGCTCTTTCCCGATATTAACGAAAAAGCGCATATTGCCATTATTGCTAGCGCGTCCTTGAGGAGCAGCAGAAGAAGAAGCAGTATTTCCGCCACGGTTATCATTGCTTCTTACGTCTCTATTATCTGGACGACGTTGTTCAGAAACTTCCAATGAAGGAGCTGAATCGTAACGCGATATTTGTGACTGAAACAAATGGTTATACATAACTTTTAAAAGATCTGATTTTTCCATTGCTTCAAATTTTTCAGCAAATACTTCATCAGTTTCTAATTTATCTAATTTCTCAATTAAAGAATCAAATTTCTTAAGTTCTTTACGAACTAACACTTGTTTCAAGTCTTTTGGAGTAGGAAGGATTGCTTGAACAAAACGGGCCTTTGTATTGTTTTCTACCATACGAAGTCTGTAACGTTCACTAGGTTCAACAAGAGTAATAGCAACTCCCGTTTGTCCAGCTCGTCCTGTACGACCAATACGGTGAACATATGATTCTATATCCTGTGGAAGACCAAAGTTAATAACGTGTGTAAGGTTATCAACGTCAATTCCGCGAGCGGCAACGTCTGTACAAACAAGCATGTTAATTTTTTTGTTCTTAAAATTTCTCATAGTAATATCACGTTGCTGTTGTGACATATCTCCGTGCATAGAATCTGATGGATATCCACGAGCATTCAATTCGTCAGCTAGAGATTTTGTATCGATCTTAGTTCTACAAAAAATCATTCCGTAATAATCTTCTAAAGAATCTAGAATTCTACATACTGCTTCGCTCATTTGAGAGTGACGAACGACATAATGTTTTTGTTCGATTGATTCGTTAGATAAAGTTTTCTTTTGAACTTTAACGACCAATGGATCTTTCAAATAAGTTTTGATTAAATTTAAAATTGGAGCTGGCATAGTTGCCGAGAACATCCATGTTTTTTTAGAAGGACCTAGGTTAGAAAGAATCGACTTAACATCATCGATAAATCCCATATC
>JAURXW010000062.1 GCA_030654205.1 Bacteriovorax sp. | reverse complement strand
CGCTTCATAAAGCGTCATATTGGGATTACCTAATTCAACTTTTGTAGTCATACATTTTTTAACAATCATTTTATTCTCCTTTTATATATGGCCTGGGTAAAATCTTTGCCAACTTATTGATTGCAAGTTTCTGCCCAATATAAAAACTGTCCAAAAAATAACACCCCTGTAAATTTTGGATAGTATCCAGTGTATTTTTTTAATCTATGAAATAATATTTTAAAGAATATTAACAGGCCTTCTATATAGATGAGGCTTAAATTGCTTTAAAGAGGTATATATGAAAAAATTATTCTCCCTAATCCTTGTGACATTATTACTTAATACAGCTGTTGCTAATGATGAAAAATCTGCAGATATAAATAGAATTAAAACAAAAGTAGCTCTTGCAACACCTTTGGTATTAGGTACTCCTGTTTGGGCCGTACTTGCCTCTGACCCGACGCTGGGTGGAATTGCATCAAACTTCGGAACTGTTGATACAATTATTACAGGTACAGCAAATTTTACAGGAGTAGCATTAGCGGCCGTAGGTGGATATCTTATAGGAAGTATTATCGTAGATGTTGATAAGGCCTATTTTAAAGGCGCCTATATTTCCAAACTTGGAGATTTTTTAGGACCCGTCAATCGTCGTATTTACAATCTTACTCATGATGATGAGCTACCAGAATTTATCCAAACAAAAGATGGAAATTTTCAAATTATAAATGCTGGAAGTAGACATTAAAAAAATACAATATTATGACAAAAAAACCGCCGAATTAATCGGCGGTCTGTTAAAGAATTAAAATTTTTTAGAAAGTTTAATTACACTGAGAAAAATTCTCATTCCAAATACTGGCGCCAATTGAAGAGTCTCCAAAGACGTTACCGTTCATAGCTTCCTTCTGCTTTTCCTACGATACTAAGCTGGAGTCCTGAAGTTTTAGAGAGGGCGTACAGGGCAGGGTTGCAACTTAACGAATCTCGATCCACAGAAAAAGTTGAACAAGAGCGGGCAGTTGTCGTTGTTAAAAAGTTTCCACCTGGAGTCAATACATGGGTGACTTCAATTGCATAGAGACTATTCAACATAAACAAGGTGAGAAAACTTATAATTAATTTTATCATTAAAGTTATTGTGCAGCTTTTTTTTTCAAAAGCAACAATGAAAAGGAAATAAAATTCAAACTTTTTTAATCAGATCACTTAAAATTTTTTTGGAAAGATAATTTTGAGTAGATTTTTCAATTCCATTTACGACGTCATCAAGAACAGAGTCAATACAACGGCTGACGTCACAACTTTTTAAAATAGGTTTTTTATGAACATTAATAAACTTTTTATCGTCGGTTGCGGCAAGGTATATATCATTGAGTGAAATTTCTGATGGATGTTTTGCTAATTAAATCCCACCACCTTTACCACGATAACTTTTAATTAAGTCTGAAGCGACCAAACGCGAAACAATTTTTCTAACAAAGGTAGGATTAGTCTTTAGTACTTTGGCAAGTGTATCAGAGCTTATAAGCTCATTTGAGTTGTGACCTAAGGTCATCATAATTTGAACAGAAACGGAAAACCTAGTATCAATCATGATACTACTGTAGCATAAAATTAATTCATAATGTATCTTTTATAGTTGCATTTATAAATTTAAAGTATAATGTATCAATTATGAATGCATTATAAACCAATAACCATTTTTCAACGAGATTCAAATGTCAATTCTACTAACTCCACTCAAGCTCGGAGCTTTAGAACTTCCTAATAGAATTATTATGGCCCCTCTGACTAGAGCGCGCGCGGCAAATCCAGGAAGAGTTCCAAATGATCTGATGGTTCAATATTATAGCCAACGCGCTAGTGCAGGCTTGATTTTAACTGAAGCCACTTCAGTTGAGCCAATGGGTGTGGGATATGCCAATACTCCGGGAATATGGTCAGAAGAACAAGTCGCTGGTTGGAAAAAAATCACGAAAGCAGTTCATGATAAAAATGGTCGCATATTTATGCAACTTTGGCATGTAGGAAGAATTTCAGATCCTATGTTTTTAAATGGAGCAACTCCAGTCGCCCCTTCTGCGCTTAAACCTAAAGGACATGTTTCATTAGTTCGTCCCGAAAAAGAATACGTAACTCCTAGAGCACTTGAGACCAGCGAAATTTCAGGAATTGTTGAGGCCTATCGAAAAGGTGCACAGAATGCAAAAGACGCAGGTTTTGATGGTGTTGAAATTCACGGTGCCAATGGATATTTACTTGATCAATTCCTTCAAGATGGAACTAATAAACGGACCGATCAGTATGGCGGTTCAATTGAAAATCGAGCGAGACTAATGCTCGAGGTAACAGATGCCGTAATTGGCGTATGGGGTGCAGATAGAGTTGGAATGCACTTAGCACCAAGGGCCGATTCTCACGATCTAAGTGATTCAAATCCACTTGCGACTTTCGGCCATGTGGCCTCAGAGCTTGGGAAAAGAAAAATTGCATTCATCTTTACTCGCGAGTATCAGGCCGCAGATAGCATCACTCCAGAATTGAAAAAAATATTTGGAGGAGTTTTTATTGCGAATGAAAAATTCAATAAAACAACCGCAGAAAAAGCAATTGAAAGTGGTGCGGCCGATGCCGTTTCGTTTGGAATTCCTTATATTTCAAATCCTGATTTAGTGGAAAGATTTGCCGAAACTGCACCATTAAATGAAACCAATTTTAATACGCTTTATGCCGAAGGTGGTGTTGGATATACTGATTATCCGTCGATGAAATCACATCTTGACTAACATCTGCCTGGGATTCGAGACAAAAATCTTAAGTGTTCACTAAATAGAAATTAACTAAGCTTCATGTTTCTTAGTTGCTTACGATTTAAGATTGTGAGTTATTTGTATTCGCTTATACTTAAGAAATGGAAATATGACAGGTGCAACTTATACTACTTATCTTGGGACTTCCAGCGGTGATGTTTGTACTTGTACTGCATCTTTTTCTGGAAATCAGTCGGCCGGAACTTATTCAATGGCCAGCTGTACAAAAACAACCAACGTAACTGCATTTGATTGTACAACTTTTCACACAGGCGCAGGTGCAAATTTTACAAATTCAAATGGAATTTTAACAACTAAAAAAACGACAGCTGGTGCTGCAACAATTTGGTCACACTAGTAGTATTTTTCCTGACGTAATTTTTTAGACCACCTTTTGATTTCTTAGTTTTAATACGAGTATTCATCGAAGATTTTGTAGGCTTAGTTGCCTTCCTAATCTTCGGTGGAATTGCGATACTCTCTCTATCATCTCGTAAAGCTTTTCAACAACAGATGCAATATTCAGATGGGATAGTGTTAGGGGCGTTAATATTCATTCAGAACAAATTACGGCCAGGACCATCGACTCCATTGGCTGGGGCCTATTCCTTCTCTGGGTTGGAGTTGCTTTTCTTGCAAACACTGGCCTGCCCGCTGATCATGATCAGCGGGCAGGCCGCACGGAAGCTATGGGGCCATAGAGTTGATCGCTTTGGATTAGCTCTCGGCATATGTATGGCCGTAACTGGAGCATTACGAGAGCTAGGAATCTCGCTGGACGCAATACAGATAGCAATTACGATCGTTCCCGCTCTGCTGATAATCGCTGGTTTCGCTGTCTTGCTGTCTACATGGAAGCACCGATATGGAAACTGATGAGGACTCATCATGCAGTATCGAATCAAATGACAACCGTTTGATAAAGTGATATTAATTCTAAATGCAGACGTTATCTTCTTATGCCAAACTCCTAAATTCATCACTTAAAACAGATCGATTACTTATTGAACCGATCTATGCTGAGCATGCCGACTCACTTTTTGAGTTAATGCAAAATAAAAAAATTTACCAATGGATTTCATCAACTCCACCTCAGTCTATTGACCAGTTGAAAGTTGGGTGGAAAAAACATGAATCACGACTATCACCTGACGGAAATGAAGCTTGGTTAAACTGGGCAGTTCGAAGAACTAGTGATGGGGCCTATATTGGAAAAATGGATGCTGAAGTTAATCACGAAAAAGTAGCAACAAATATAGGTTATATTTTTTTTCCTGACTATTGGGGGAAAGGTTACGCTAGTGAATCTGTCTTGGAGATAAAAAATCATTTTTCACGAAATGGAATTTCAAAGATAATGGCAACTGTAACACTTGGTAACGAGACTTCTTATCGTGTGCTTGAAAAAAGTGGGTTCATTCGTACACGTATAATTCCTGAGAATGATATTATACGTGGTGAAAAATATGATGACGTTGAATACGTATGGCAATTCTAA
Organism: Bacteriovorax sp.; assembly: GCA_030654205.1. Lineage (GTDB taxonomy): Bacteria > Bdellovibrionota > Bacteriovoracia > Bacteriovoracales > Bacteriovoracaceae > Bacteriovorax. Next base: position 9,574 of record JAURXW010000062.1, on the reverse strand, counting down.
AATAATGGGGCTTTTTTTGAGTAAATTATGAAAATCAAAATATTTGCAGTAAACGCTTTTGTCGGTGAAAATTGCCGAGGAAACCTCGCAGGTGTGTGTATACCACCTCAAGATATTTCAGATGAAGAGCTTCAAAAATTAGCGACAGAATTTAATGCTTCAGAAACAGGATTTATTTTCCCTCAAGAAAAAAATTTTTTAATTCGTTGGTTCTCTCCAACACAAGAAGTTGATCTTTGCGGCCACGCCACTCTTGCTTGTGCCTCATGGATCTGGAGCAATGGATATAGTCAAACTGATGAAATAATATTCAAATCTAGAAGTGGTCAACTTCGGTGTGTGAAAGCCGCTGATCAAATGATTGAAATGGAATTTCCCGAGTTACCAGTTTCTCAAGCAGAATCAGAGAAAGGCTTACTCGAAGCACTCGCAATCGACAACACAGTCTTTGTTGGAAAATCAGAAAATTATTTTTTAATTGAAGTTAAAGACGAGGAAGTATTGCAGGCCTTATCCCCTAACTTTCAGCTAATGAGTGAACTTAAAACTTTAGGTGTATTTGTGACTTGTAAAAGTTCAAAATTAAAATATGATTTTGTATCACGATGCTTTTTTCCAAAAGAAGGTATTCCTGAAGATCCAGCTACAGGATCTGCACATTGCTCATTAGGCCCATATTGGCGTGATAAATTATTAAAAAATACTCTGTGTGCTTGGCAGTCATCCAAATTAGGTGGCGAAATCAAGATAATATTTAGAGATTCTAAATTGATTTTGAGCGGGCGAACTACGTTCGAATAAATTAATCCAACTAACTCCCCCAGTCTTTAGAATAAATTGTAATTTAAACTATCATTACAGATCACCAAGTGAAATTCATCTTAGTTTAGAAGTTCTTTTTTGAGCTAAAAGCAGAGATGCAATAGTAAGATTTATTTAAAGGCCTCGAAGAAAAATAATGAAGTTAAAGATAATAGAGAATCGTAATATCTAGTATGTACAAGTACCCGCAGAGCATGTTACGGCGCAAATTTCAATAGAGGGCGTACCATTACCACCGTCACATCTCATAACCCGATTCGCCGAACAATAACTGTATGGATCTCCAGCAATGCATGAAACAGCTTTAACCTTTTTCGGATTAACTACTAATACAGCAAATAATAAAAAGAAAAATACCAAAAAATAAACGATAATTTTTTTCATAAGTTATCCACGACTAAAGCAAATGTAAAAATTGGCAAAGCTCAATATCCAACATACAAATATTTAGCTTTTCGAATGCATTTTTCAAGCTGACACTTTCTCTATTAAATGAATTGTAACATCTATTTTGTTGAAGTTAGCTTCAAGTCTATAAATCCGTCCCCACCGTGGGCACGTGTGTGGCCATAATGCTAGATTACTTCTTGGTGATCCAATCGCTGAATGAAGCGATCTTTAGAACAGTGGGATTCAGAATACTAATAAGCTTAGCTTCAAATTGAAAAATCAAAGAATCATTTCTTCTGTCGTCCTTACTTAATTCCTCGGCCTCTAATTGCACACTGTTGAGCCAATTGCTAAGAAGGATGATTCTTTTTTCTGCTTCCAGAAGACGACTTCTTGGAATGTTGAAAGTACCTGCTTGCAGAAAACCCATTTTCCTTGTGAGCTTTGTAAAACGAAGAAAGTTCTCTGCATGTTGAACATAAAGACCAATGCTTTTATTATGGATGTCACTGTAGAGTAAATTTGTGATGTAATTGAATTTTTTAGGTTGGCCTAGTTCAAGAATTTCTATGATTTTATGCATTTCTAAAAGCTTTAATTTATCAGACAGGACTCTTTCGTCCTCCAATTCAGGAAAAGTATAGAGCATTTTAGCCAGATCTTTTGGCCCCATCTCGCCATGACTCCATTTGATGAGCTCATGAAGGGCAATCAAGGAAGCATCATTGTGGATTTCCTCAGGCATGACAAAATAATTTTCCGGCAGTTGTGGCATTTTCCTAGAATTAGTATCGTAGTAAGAGGTAGTGTTGGCTTCCAGATGCAACTTCTTTTTAAAATAATCTTGAACATCCAGGTTATCGCTCTCCAGAAAGATTAAATAAATGAGTCGTTCAGCATCGACCAGATCCATTTTGGCAAATTTAGCAAATTCCAGTGCTCTGGGAAGTGTAAGATTTTTTCTCTTCTTAAGAACTTCGTTGAAATAAGAAATAGGCCATTTCAACTTCTGTGCTATATAGCGATGACTTATGGGACTGTTTTCCTTCTTGTTTAACTTATAGAAATCTTCTAAGTAAACACGATAATTATCATAATCTTGGACATCTGGGAATTTCATAAGGCAGCCTCATTAAAACTTACTAATTAATGTGTTTAAAAATTAACCTCGAACTCCATCTGCTCTAGGCAATAAAGAATATAATGGCGACGAAATAAGGTTTAGTCATCATCTAAATATCCGCGTCCCCAGAATGGATTGTGTGATAGCTATTGATTCGTGACTAAACGGCCTTTGCAAACCATTTGGTTCTTGCTTAAAACTTAAAATCTAATGATAATTAAAACAAGAAATTGCTAGTGAGATCTTTATTAAATTTTACTTATTATTATTATTTTTTGTATTAGTTGCACTTTTCATTTTTAAATATTCACATGAAAATGACTCTATAACAAACCTAGCTCCGAGTAGTACAGTTTATCATAAAACAATCTTGAACAATACTAAATTACCTATACGATCAAAAACCAAACCACTGTTTCATGATGAAAAAATTATAGATCTTTCTAAAATGATAAGTACAGATAAAGTTGAACATTCTGTTTATACAATTAATAAAAAATTAATCAAGTTTAAAAATGTGAACGATTTTAATATTGAAACTTCTTTCAATGATGATAGTTACCAATTGTCTTTTCTGAATGCCTTTCAAAATACTAACTATAATGAGGCAATCGCTTTTGGAGAAAACTTATTAAAAATTCCAGATAGCTATGCTCGAAACTGGTGGTATGGAAACTTAACCCATACTACGAATATTGTGCTTGGAAAAATTTATCTAGCACAAGGAAATATAAAAAAGGCGGAAATGTATCTCTTAGCATCTGTGCAAGAAAAATATATTTTAAATTCCACAAATAAACATCTTTCTCCTCAATTATCAACTTTTGGGCCAGATACTTCACTCGCTTACGATCTTTTTTTAATTAAACGTTATGATGTCATCATCGATTATTTTAAAAGAACTAAATCATTTTGGGTTTCTGGAGTAGAGGATGGTTCAATTGATGAGGCTATTTACAATGTTCAGCAAGTTAAGAATGGTGAAGAAATTGGTCCTAATGATATTGAGTCCGATTTTCCGTTCAAAAGAAGAGAAGTCTTAGATTAAAATATAATATTCATTAATGGATGTAGTGTTTGCATTTGGCGCTCATCTTAGTGGAAAACTAATAGCCTAAAGAGGCCTTCACTCAATCAGTAAAAGATGAAAGTTACATTATTCGTGTATAAATAATTCTTAAAGATGATTGTAATACCCGTATTGCAAGTTCTATATTTTCAAAAATTAGAGCGACTTATCCCCACACCAGTGCCGGCCATCCATGTACTGAGGATTTTTTTTTCACCATTTTCGTTAACAGTAAGTACAATCTTCCTATCGAGTGATTTGTATACACTTCTAGATGTATTTAAATCTTTCTTTTCAAAGTAGAACGTTTCAACAAGGACTAATGCCCCAAGACTGCCATCAATTTTTCTTTCATAAATTGAAACTTCAAGTTCATTTTGTTCATTATCAACAATTTTTTCATAATAAACTTTTGATGGAAGATTAATATTAGTCCCCCTCCAAAAACGCAATGAGAATTGGCAATAGCACCGAAAGAAAAAGGCATTAACCCCAATTAAAATCTCGAATAAAGCTTAGCAATATCATTTAGACTCAAATATAACATACCCGGACATTTTACGAAATTTTTCAATTTCTTTAGCTGGCATTATAAAATGTAATATTTTTGCCCACCAGGGCACAGGAAAAGATCTCCCCCATTTTTCTCCTTCATCTACAAGGTAAAGAATTTCTCTGTCTTTCCATGAGCGTTCATTAAAAAAGGCAAGCCAACGCTCTGGAAAAAAGTAAAAAGGTGCTTTTTCCATTTCTTTGTTCTTTTTATTATTTCTTAGATGACTGTACATCTCGTTAGAGTGATACTCTGTAATCCAAAATGAAAAATTATTTTGATCATGAAGATCTTTTGCAAGTGAGCTGACTTGTTCCTCACTTAAGTAAGGAATGACGCCTTCTGTGAGAATAAGTACTTTTTTTGCTTGTGAATTTATCCTAGCAAAAAAGTTCTGACGCTCTTTCTCATTAACTAAATCGAGAGGCACACGTTCTAAATGACAATTTGGTTTTTCGGCTTTTAATTTTTCTTCTTTGAACTCAATCAAGTGTGGATAATCTACTTCTATCCAACGTAAAGACAAAGGAAGATCAAGTCTATAGGGACGAGTATCCAATCCCGCTCCTAGATTAATAATTGTATCGACGCCTTCTGACAGAAGCGATTTAATCATTTCATCAATTACGCGAGTTCGAACGACCACAGTCCACGAGACATAAAGTGAGCAGAGACATGATCAACTATATCCTGTCCTTTATCCGCCGTAAGGAGGGCCGCTAGCGGGTCCATAAATAAAGCGTCCTTTCGCACTGACACTTGTGCTCTGAAAACGCCTACCCAGAACGCGGTATCTGAAATGTGTGTGATTGTATCTTTTGTTTTCACAATGCCTCCACATTCTTTAATATTACCCGGGTGATATTAAAATGTCAAGCAAGTCCAGGAAAACAATTTAAGAGAATAATTTAGACGCCGAAAAGTACTCAATCGATAACAAATAAAAACACATGGCCCCTTTTGATGCCTTTGTCATTTATTGTAATCAAAATCAAAGACTTCTAATGTAAACCACAGAAAAAATATCTTTATTATTTTGAATCCTTTTTCCTGGTCACGACTCTAATCTATTCACACAATCACTTCGATAGTGTCTTTGCACTACTTGCTTTGTCTTGAAAATTTTGCTCTATGCTTTTCACTCTTTCATCTGAAATTTCAGTACGAGAAGCTTTTTTAAACTGCCGCTATAGTTGTCGGCAATGATCCGTATGACTGGGCAAGTAAAAAAACGAAATTATTTTAGACTAATTCTTGTATCAATTTTTTTAATTTTGAGTCGAGAATTTCTTTATCAGTAACTAAGTCTTTGCCTAAGAGCTCTCTTATGCGATTTAAGCTCTTTTGGTCGCCATTTGCGGCATTAACCATAATTTCTCTAGAGTAATCTTCACGTGTGAGATTCTTTAAAATCTGGCCCACGTATAAGTCCAATTTAGAGCTAAACTCTTTTCTTATTGCTAGAGAATATTGGTTAAACATTTTAACATTGCCCGCAATTTTTTCTAGAGTCGCAAATTCATTAGGCATCATTTCTCTCAACGAGCTCTCTATGCGTGCCATGGCTTCTGTACCGTTTTCTAACTTTGCCGCCAGCTCTTCCCTACCCATTATTTCATCAGCAAAAGGAATCCCATATCCACTTTTTGCAAGCTCAGTAAATGATTGTGAAAAAGCTGCTCCTGTTTGTTGAACAATATTTTTCAATTTCTCATCCTGGGTATTTGTAAACATTTCAGCGGCCTGTTTTCTGTATCTCAAGGCTTTGGTTCTAAATATCTGCTGCTCCATAACAGCAAAAGAGCTAGCCGTTACCTGTCGTTCTTTTAGAAGAATAATTTCAGTATTCAGATCACTTAATTCATTTTTTGTTTTTGTAAATTTATTGAATTGATCCAATCTGAAATCAATTGAACTTTCTTCAGCAAATTTTATTATAGAAGCTTTATTATCTTTTTCGTTTTTTAATTTGTACCCGTAAGCTGCTTTATAAGCGAGTACGATCTGGTCAGTTTTTGCTTTAAAAGTTTCAATGTCATTACTTTTAATGGATAAAAAATTCATCTTATCTAAGTCTTCTAAAACCCCATTTGGACTTACTGAAGACTGATTGTTAAGTTGGGATCTATCCAGTGCAGATTTTAGTAAGTCATAACTTTCAACAGCACAGTTATTATTAATAAATTTATAAGAACCTCTATAATTCCAATGCTCTTCTTTAACTTTTAACAGAAATTCTTCACGCTCTTTCGTTGACAGATTTAAGGGATAAGAAATAAGGTCGCGGAGTTCATCACGATTATATTCACTAAGAACATCTCCAAAATTTAAAATAAAGAGCATTGAAGGGTAACCGCCAAACATTCCTTTAAGGTAATTGAGTTTTGAATCTTCAACGTTTGCCCTGTAACTTACAACCAGGTGAAAATGCCTGTCTTCTAAGCATTTTTTTCCAAATGGAGTCGCCGATATAACTCTATTTGTAATAGGATCAAATCTTTCAGGTGCACAGATGATTATTCTAAACATTGAATGTCCAAATCCACTTTGAAGTCCATTGCCGGCGCTTGCAAGAAGATAATCAATTCGAAAAACGCGATTAGAATCAATCTCTGTTGGAACGAATCCACTTACAGCTGTCGAAACCATTACAGTGCTGTTCACTTTGCATGTCCTTGTTGGGTACGGATCTGTATTAAACAATTGCTTGAAGTAATTAAACATTGAAGGTTTTCTACAAAGAAATTCTGGATCCATCGTGAAATATTCCATATTTATAGCAAACGATTCAGCAACATTTACCAACTCGTAAATATCGGCCGATCTCATGGCCTGGATATTTTTATTTTTTGTTTTTAGTAATCCTTTTTTAAATCCTGCTCTGTTAATATAATCTAATGAATTTGAAATACGTCCGTTATTAAAATCATAAGCATGAGCTAACTCATGTACGATTGTAGCAATGGCCTGATCATATACTGTTTTATGCTGGCAGTTGATTCTTTTTGAATTGTTTTTGCCAATTAAAAGTTCAGCTATTACAGGTGTATTAATAGTGAGGACATTTTTATATTGATTATAAGAACCGTAAATAAAAGGTTCAACTATTTCTCTTTTATTACAAACATCATCAGGAATCACTTTATGGCCCGTCATTGTCGCAATTTTAATCTCCAAATCTTTTGGAAGATTAAATTTCATTTTTTCAGGTAGAAGATCAGCAACCTCCCCTAAAACGGACTCAATTATTTTCTTATCATTTGCTTTCATGCTTGAAGCATATTTCACACTCAAATCATGAGCGAAAAGATTTGCAGACATTAGAAAAGCACTAAAAAATAGCTTTTTCATGAAACATCCAAAAAGAAGAGGAATAGGTTCAAGGGATGAATAGCAATATAGGTGCCAAAAAAATGCTTGTGAGTCCAACGTGTTAGTGATCAGTGTATCTAAAGTTTAGACACACTGATCACTAACACGACATTTGGTTTGTCTCTCGAGTTTAAATATCCGCAGACTTGCATGTTTTTAAACTTAAAATAATACTGTCAATTATTTTAAAATTTCAACAGCTCTTTTAACTAAAAATTCTAATGCTTCAACTTCTGATAACGATTCATCAGTTGATTGAATGTCTTTAATTTTTTGTCCTAGATAAACTGTAAGTTCACCTGTTTGAAGATAATCTTGTGAATCTTCTACAATTTGTCCGGCTTCTTTACAGACTACAAGTTCACATTCTTTACCTGAAGTTGTCATCCCGCCAGTAGTTGAAACTGCAAATGGAGCCAGGATCAATCTGATTGGGCTTAATAAAACGTCAGCAACTCTCTCGTTCGCGCGCACTGTTAATGATGATAAAGAAGTTGTAAGAGTTAACATGATAATGAGTGTTTTCATAAATTCTCCTGTTTAAATTTCGGTTAGTGTCCCATTTTGTATTGGCACAATTCTGTTAAATTATTCCTGGAGGTTACTTATCATCCTGATAAATTATCTCAACAAATTTAATCCACTTTTGTAAAGATTATAGTGCAAAAAAAATGTGATGATGCCTAATATTTTAGTTTCAATTTAAATCTGGCAATATATTTTCCAAAGTTTTTTTCAATAAAAATGATGTTGGCTCTATATTATCCACTATGCAAATGGTGTCATTCCAATGTGTTTTAACTTTATAAGCAATCGTGCCGCTTGTTCCATTCCTAAGCTTGCAAGAACAATGACATAACCTTTTTTCAACAGCATCAGGAGCAGCTTCAGCACAACGTGTGACAGCGAATGATTTTACAGAAAATATAGCAAGTACGAGTGAAATAAATAGTAATTATTTCATTTAAATTCTCTTGTTGGTCGCTAGTGTTTTGAGAGAGCGATAACAAATCATTTCTAAAAATGAGGATGTGCCTTTGCCTTCTTCTGGGAAGGATTCAAGCCCTAATAGTTTTATAGACACCTTTCCGCCTACATTTCCTGAATCGGGGTCATTTTTATCGAAATCAATTTGCGTCCAAGCTGGTACAATACAGAAGAACTGCAACTATTCGCTTAGCTGAAGGAGCTGCCCTGCCGTCAGTTCAAGCGGGTATCTATTAGTTATAAATTTATGAATCACGCTTTTGGTTTAAAGAAATCTATTACCAAACAATTCATCTCTTCATCTGTCGATGGATGAACAACTTTCATAAATTCTTCGATAAACTTTGCAATCATGCCTCTTAAAATTTCGGCATCTCTTTTTGAAGTATTCAAGAGTACTGAGTAGTGAATTCCCGATTCAATATCCTTTACCATACTTCTTATCGCCTGTGTTCTCCAATTAGAATGATGCCGAAGAATCATACGCGAGTCTTTTTTTAAATGAATCTTTCCTTCACCGGTCAGATACTTTCCCCCGGTGTTTAGAATGTTGACCACTAGAATTTAAAACAATTAATCAAAATGATTCTAATAGTTTAGAATCTTCTGGGGGCGAAAGGAAAATTTTCTATGAGCCTGAAATATTCAAAAGATTTTAAACAATCAACGATTCAAAAAATTCTGATGCCAGGTGGACCAACAATTATGGAAATGGCCGTAAAAACTGGTGCACATCCAACTTCAATTCGTGACTGGATGAAAATTTATGGTAAGAGTCCAGCTATGAAAAAAAAACAACTGACTGGACACCTGAAGAAAAATTAATAGCTATCGCTAAAACTTTATCAATGAGTGAAAACGAGCTTGGTGAATTTCTTCGAGCAAATGGACTTCATACGTCTGATATCGACCAGTGGAAACAAGATATTTACAGCTCTCTAAAGGCTCCTGGACGCCCTAGAATCGATCCTGAAATCGTTCAGCTACGAAATAAAGAAAAAGAACTTTCAAAAGATTTACGCCGCAAAGATAGAGCTCTCGCTGAAATGTCGGCACGAGTAATACTTCTAAAAAAAAGCCGTGCGATCTTCGGGGAACTCGAGGACGACGAATAGTTATTGAAATTAAAATAATTGCATTGGAATTAATTAATGAGGCCATTGTGAGGAGTTAGACATTTCTTTGCCTGTGATGACATGGGAATTAATGTTAAAACTTTTAAGCGGTGGTCATTTGATATTCAAGATAAAAGAAAAGG
>JAURXW010000486.1 GCA_030654205.1 Bacteriovorax sp. | reverse complement strand
GCAACGGCCGTCGCATTTTCTGAATAAGACACATCGATATAGGCTTCATCGAGCGAAATAGGCTCAACCAAATTAGAATATTTATGAAAAATAGATTGGATTATTTCTGAAGCTTCTGAGTATTTTTTAAAGTTTGGAATGAGAACCACTAAATTAGGGCAAAGTTTAATGGCGTAATCTGTGGGCATGGCCGACTTAACCCCAAATTTACGAGCAATATAATTACTTGTGCAAAGAACACTTCGAGTTCCGGGAAGTCCACCAATGCCAAGAGGTACATTTCGAAGTGAGGGATTATCTCTCATTTCAACTTGAGCATAAAAACAATCCATATCAACATGGATAATTTTTTTCATGCAAAAATTCTTTAAGCGTAAGAGCGCAGCAGACCTACCAGCGTTCCTACAATTTTAAAATCTGTAACACTCTCATCAACTATGATGGGAGAAAAATTTTTATTGGAAGGCAAGAGCTCAAGGCGTTTTTTGTTTTGAAGACTTAGTGTCTTAACCGTCGCTTCTCCATCAATAACGGCCACAACAATTTGTCCATTTCTGGCTTCTTTGGTAGAGCGACAGACAATGACGTCACCTTCAAGAATTCCTGCATCGATCATCGATTCACCTTTTACTGTGAGTGCAAAATATTTAAAACCACCTTTTAAAAAATGGCGAGGAACCGCTATGGTATTAGTTGGATTTTCAATGGCCTCAATGGGATTTCCGGCAGCAACTAATCCTAGGAGTGGAATATGTTCTGAATCACTATCGACAAATGAATTTTGGGGAATTTTTACTTCGACACCACGGCGTTGGTTCCAGTGACTTTCAAGCAATCCTTCTTTGTTTAAATATTGAAGATATTTTTGAACTGACCCTAGAGATTTTAGACCAAAATGATCTTTGATCTCATTTTGAGTTGGAGCATGTCCATGGTGCTCATTATAAGCTTGAATATAGTCGTAAACTTCTTTTTGTTTTTTTGTAAGTGCCATGCTTAAAGCCTAGGCGTAGCTTTTGCGTAAGTCAAGGGTTTATTTTTTAATCAAAGCACGTCGAAAATGTAATGAATTTTCAGCAAGCATTTTCATATAGGCCAGAGTGTCTGATTGTTGATTGTCTGGCAATTTATGATAATCGATAATATGTTCTGCAGGTACATAACGAAAGGTAAAATTTATTCTTCTGGTTTCAAAGTTTGTCACATTTAAATCAAAATAATTTTTTAATTTATTTTCAACTCTTTGTATGCGGTGAAAGGCACGGTCTTTATAAAGGTCTCCTCCAAAAATTTGAAGAGAGCTATCATCGAGCCATTGCTCAAAGATAACATTATTTTTTAAATCCTTTTTTCCCATGACAAATTGAAAAAAGGCACGCTCTCCAAAAGATATTGAAGCAACAGGGCCTAGTTCAAAATCCTTATGATCTCCAACCCTGGCCGTATCATTTTTTTTACCTGTCAAAGGATCTATTGATGATCCATAAAAATTGATTAAGCACGTATTGAGTTTCCAGCCTTTTGGAATGTCATGTTTTTTTATTTGTGTTTTTGTAATGCCTTCAACAGTTTCGATCATTTTTTTTAAAACGGGAGGATAGTCTTCTCCGGTCACACAGCGATTGTGAATACCTTTAGGTGGGTGATAGTAGTTTAAGCAGGCAAATTGCCAATTACCAAGCCAATAGACGGGTCTTAAGAGCTGTCTTTGTTCGTCTGCTTCTGGAGGCGGGTTGTGTTCAGAGTAGCGCATTTCCCAGATTGGGTGAATTGTCTTTAGCCAATCGAGTATCTCAATTCTTTCAGATCTTTTGACGAAGCTTGGATGATAAAACAATCCGTCTTTTTTTATAATTTCTTTTTTTGGTCTCGATTTTTGAATGCTCATGACCTATTCATCTATTCCAAAATATTTAATTAATAAATCACTATGTAATCTTTATAAACCCACCATACAGAACTGCGATTAGGTGTTACAAACACATAATTAAATGTTCTTAGGGGGATTTTCAAAATGAAGATGCAACAAATGACAAAATTAACTCTTGCTGTTTTGGTAGCTGTTCAAGTTTTAAACATTGAAATGGCCCAAGCTAAAATGCCTAAATCCTTTGTTCAAACAATTAAAACAAAAGATAAATTGGCCTTAAAAGATCCTTATTTTCAAATCAAATCCGTTAAAGTTAAAGAGTTAACAGATGAAGAGGCGCTGGAATTTAATGGCACTGAACAAGAAATGTCTTCGGTAAATATAAATCAAATTATTACTAAAGGATTTGTTTCACCGAGTATACCTCCTATTCCACCAATTGGAACTCAACCTGCTCCTACTCCAGCACCAATCCCAACACCCGATATACCAACTCCAGGTCCATCAGGTGCCTTTGACAGTGTGATTATGGTGTTAGATAAACTAATTGCAATTGGACAAAAAATTATTCCAACTATTAAAGAAGGAAAGTCTGTTGTTAATAATAATCCTATGTCTTGTGTTTCTGTTCTCCCTAGATCAGAAGCAAAAGATCCAGTTGTTCATGATATGGGGGGGTGGTCGATCCCAGTTTCTAAGCATTATAAAATTTCTTATAAAAATGGTTACGGCTCAGAAGTTGTGTCATTTATTTATTCAATAAGTTTTCAATATAACGGAAGTGCAGACGGTAAGGGAAAATATCTCGCAGGAATCAGAGCATCTGCTCGAAATATTGTCATCTCTTGGGGATTTGACTTAGATGCAAGTTCACAATTGCTACAAATCTCTAACGTAGGAACTCAACAAAATGTAATCGCTGGAGCGACTATTGAAATGAGTTATACAATTAAAAACTGGACTAAGAATATTTCAACTTCAGAATCGTTTCATGTTACTGGTGATGGAAAAATTTATAAGCTCGATTAAGTCTTAACTTTCTCAAGCTGAAAATATGGATGCCTCCGATTAAACTCGGGGGCATTTTTTATTTAGCCAATTTCTCTATAAATTAAGTACTTGATAAGTGCATTGATCTTAAATCAAAAAAGAATATAATGAGGTGTATTCGAATTAGGTTTATAAGGCCGTTGGGTGGAGCTTACACTATGAAAATATTTAGTTTTTTTCTTTTTTGCATAGTGATCACCATTTTTAATGGAAATCTCTCTGCGCTTTGTACTTGTCTATGTACCCAACAAGTCGGTTATTGTGGCTATTCTGGTCCAACCACTGCCCTAAATGATTGTTCTAGAAATATTAGTGATGCTGCTTGTAATGCAGGTCCCGCCTGTTTCGGCACGCTGAGAGTACAGGCCGGATCGTGTGGTTATTAAACTCAGTAATTTCTACAGCCCAAATTTCTTAAAAAACTTCATCATCAATTCACTAGCGTCTGGACCTTTAGGATCATTATAAGGAAGATTGGCAACACCTCCACTCCAATCGTGACCTAGTTTATCAACCATATAGCGTTCGATATAAACTTGATTGTCTTGATTAACAGTTGTGAATAAGTTGTAGCCGTAAGTTTTAGTTTCGGGAACATTTATGACTACTTTTGACTTGAAATTAGAATTATCTTTTATTCCATTATCTAGATAGTCATTGAAAGCTTTAAATTCATCTTCAACTTGGAAAGCATGAACTGGGCTCATTAATGGACTGTTCATTCCATGAAAAATTATAATGGGCATAACTGTTGGTCTATTTACTGCAAAACTAGAACAAGCATATCCTGTTCTGGCCGCAACACTAAAAGGATTTGAAGCTCCACTTAGTACGACGTTGGCAAAATCAAGACCTGTCGTCGAAGCGTAGTATTGAGTCCCATCGTGGGCCATAAGGGCCTTGAAGCGCTCGGGATAGCAATTGCCAAGGATACTTACCATAGAAGCACCTGCACTCATTCCACCTGCAAAAACATTATCTTTATCGAGATTAAATTGATCGATAACTAGATCCATCATTTCAATTATGGCCGCTGTTTCACCGGCGCGAAGATTGTTAGATGGCATTACCCAATTCCAACATCTAAACGGATTATAAGACGAATTTTGTTCAGGCAATAAGGCCACAAATTTTTCTTTATCGGCCCACTGTGCAATACGAGTTCCTTTGGCGAAATCTTCAGCATTTTGCTCACAACCATGGAGCATAACAACCATTGGCGCCTTATGATTTTTTAGCAGGCCATCAGGAATATAGAGTTTATAATTACGGATACCATTCATTCCAGAGCTACTTCCACTTTTCCAAGTACCAGCGTGAAGACTTCCAGAAAGAAGAGTCGTGCATACTGACAAAATAAAAATCATAAAGTTTTTGGTAGAGTTCATCTGGGCTTAAGCTCCTGCTAATTTTGGACATAGAAATTTGAGTCATAGTAGAGGAGAATATTGGAGCAGTCGAGTAGGTTATAGTATCTCCGCACAAAAGACAGATAAAGTAAGAAAGTGATAATTTGCGCCTGTTCCTTACAATTACCAAATATTGGCCAATCTTACCTTGACAGAGTTCTCACAGTGAACGATTTTTTGGAAAAAATATTGTTTAAGAAGGTATTTATGCAAGCGCAAACTATAAGTCGAGATTTTGGCGAAATAAGCTTCTATTCTTTTAGCGGTGTAAATTCTAACGCACCTGTACTTTTAGGCCTTTCAGGTTTTGGATGTACTCATTATAATTATTTGGATCTGTTGCCTGAATTGACTCAAAATTTTCAAGTTGTTTTAATCGATAACCGCGGCATGGGAAAATCTTCTAAGACTCAAGTTGATTACTCACTTAAGGATGTTGCCCAAGACGCACTTGCGGTGATGGACGAATTGAAAATAAAAACCTTCGGCCTTATGGGACTTAGTATGGGGGGCTTTGTTGCCCAAGAACTCATTAAGCTGGCCCCAGAGCGCGTAAGTGCTGTGAGCTTTATGTGCACACTTTCTTCAACGCCAGATTTTCTTCATCCGGTGAGTATTACTGAAGAGGGACTCAGACAATTCAATATGCTTGATGTGCGCTTGCAAGCAGAATATTCAACGATAGGAACTGTTCATCCTTCACTTAAAGATAAAAATCCAACTCAGTATCAGCGCATTGTTGATTTTAGAATTAATTTCAAAGCCGATATTGAAGAAACTGTCAGACAAAA
>JAURXW010000481.1 GCA_030654205.1 Bacteriovorax sp. | reverse complement strand
CCACAAATGTTGAATCTGAAAGATATGATTCACTATTTTGTAGAGCACCGTCATGATGTGGTGATTCGCAGAACCCGATTCGAATTAAGAAAAGCCGAAGAAAGAGCGCATATTCTGGAAGGACTAATCATTGCTTCGGATAATATTGACGAGGTGATTGCTTTGATCAAAGCTTCTAAAAATACTGAAGAAGCCAGAGAAAAATTAATCGAAAGATTTAAATTATCAGATATTCAGTCACGCGCTATTGTTGAAATGCGTTTGCGTCAATTAACAGGTCTTGAACAAGACAAATTGAGAGCTGAGTATGAAGAAATCATGAAATTAATTGAGCATTTAAGAGCTTTATTAGAAGATGTAAATTTAAGAACTGCTTTGATTAAAGAAGAACTTACTGAAATTCGTGAAAAATACGGAGATGCCCGTCGTTCCTTAATTGAATATTCAGGTGGAGATGTAAGTATCGAAGATTTAATTGCAGACGAGAATGTAGTAATTACGATTTCGCATGCAGGATACATCAAGCGTACTAATTTATCAGAATACAAAACGCAAAATAGAGGCGGAGTTGGTCAAAAAAGTGCCGGAACAAGAGATCAAGATTTCTTAGAGCATATGTTTGTGGCAACTAATCACCAATATATGATGTTCTTTACTCAAAAAGGAAAATGTTTCTGGATGCGTGTTTATGAAATTCCAGAAGGTAGTAAAACCGCCAAAGGAAGAGCGATTCAGAACTTAGTTAATATAGAAAGTGATGATAAAGTTAAAGCTTTCATTTGTACCCAAGATCTAAAAGATAAGGATTACATCAATAGTCATAATCTTATCATGGTAACCAAAAAAGGTCAGGTTAAGAAAACATCTTTAGAGAAATATTCTAAACCTAGAGTAAATGGAGTTGCTGCAATTACCATTAAAGAAGGAGATGAATTATTAGAAGCAAAATTAACTAATGGTGAAAGTCAAATTATATTGGCTGTAAAATCCGGTAAATTAGTTCGTTTTGAAGAAACTAAAACTCGTCCGATGGGAAGAACTGCTTCAGGCGTTCGTGGAATCACGCTTAAAGATGATACGGATGAAGTAATTGGTATGGTTACTGTTAATGATATGAACAGTGAGATTCTTGTTGTTGCCGAAAACGGATATGGAAAACGTTCAAGTCTTGACGAATACAGAATCACAAATCGTGGTGGTAAAGGAGTGAAGACTTTGAATATTACTGAAAAAACCGGAAAACTAATTTCTATCAATGCCGTTACCGATGCAGATGATTTAATGATTATCAACAAATCTGGATTAACGATTAGAATGGCAGTTGAAGATTTGAGAGTTATGGGACGTGCTACTCAAGGTGTGAAATTAATCAATATAAAAGGAAACGATTCGATTGCGGCTGTTACAAAAGTAATGAAAGATGATGTTGCAGAAGTGGTTGTTGATGAAGATGGAAATGTTATAGAATCGGAAGCTATCGAAAGAGTAAAACCTGTTCTTGAAGTTCTTGAAGATGAGGGTGCAGCTGATGACGATGACGATGATGATATGGAGGTTGAAGACGATGACGAAGATGCTGAAGACGAAGACGATTCGGATGACGAAGCATAATTAGAATACAATTAATCAATAATAAATTTAAATTAAATACCATGAAAAGTAAATATGTAATACTTGCGTCAGCCATGCTGATATCAGTAGCTACTTTTGCGCAAAAAGATCAAATTAAAGCAGCTGAAAAAGCATTAAAAGGAGGTAATTCTCAAGAGGCATTGACTATTTTGCAAGGGGCAGAATCTCTATCAGCAACTGCACCGGATGCTGAAAAAGCACAATTTTTCTTTGTAAAAGGAAATGCTCTTTTAGACTTAGCCAATAAAAATGTTGAAACGGGAAAAAATCTTTCTTTAGCTGCAAAAGCTTACCAAGATTTAATAGCTACTGAGAAAGTGTCCGGTAAAATGAAATATTCGACTCAGGCAGCAACTTCAATTACAGAAATAAAATATAAATTAATTAATAGTGCGATAGCAGATTCTAAGGCAGACAAGAATTCTGACGGTGCAATGAAGTTATACGACGCTTATTTGTTGGATAAAAAAGACACTATCAATTTATATTATGCAGCTTCTACTTATATTAATGCAAAAGATTATGATATGGCTTACAAGCTTTATGATGAGCTTAAAACATTAAATTATTCAGGAAAAGGAACTAGTTATTTAGCTGTAAACAAATTAACAGGAGAAGAAGATTTTTATGCAACTGCTCAAGAAAGAGACAAATTTGTAAAATTAGGAACTCATGAAAAGCCAAGAACAGAAGTAATTCCATCAAAAAAAGGAGAGATTTACAAAAACATGGCGTTGATTTTAGTTCAAAACGGAAAAACGGAGCAAGCTAAAAAAGCAATTTCAGATGCTAGAATAGCTGATCCTACAGATACTTCATTGGTTTTGACAGAGGCTAATTTGTATTTGGAAACGAAAGATTTTGATACTTACAAAAAATTAATTGCTGAGGTTTTAGAAAAAAATCCTAATGATGCGGATTTGATTTTCAATTTAGGAGTTCTTAGCGCTAATGCTAAAAACCCGGTTGAAGCAGAAAAATACTATGCTAAAGTAATTGAAATCAATCCGAAATACATTAATGCTTACATCAATTCTGCGGCTTTGAAGCTTGAGAACGAAAAAGTGATAATTGACGAAATGAATAAATTAGGCACTTCTACTAAAGACATGAAGCGTTATGATGAATTAAAAATTAAACGTCAAAATTTATTTAAAAGTGCCATTCCTGCGCTACAAAAAGCAGTTGAATTGGATCCTAAAAATGTTGATGTTGCAAAAACTCTTTTGAATGTTTACAGTGCATTAGAAATGACAGCAGAATACAAAGCTTTGAAAGCTAAAATGTAATAGCTTGTTTTTTAGAATTAAAAAAACCTGTCTGGATTCAGACAGGTTTTTTTATATAATTTTTTTGATTACTCGCAGTTTATGAGTATGCTTATTAATTTCGGCATTGTAAATTCCAAGATGATCTAATCGATCTATTCTCACCTTTCCGCTGGCATGAATGATGTAATTGTTTTCCATAATAATTCCAACATGAATTATATTTCCTTCATCATTATCAAAAAAAGCTAAATCTCCAGGTTCACTTTCTTCAATAAAGCTTAAGGGTTCTCCTTGTGTAGCTTGTTGGGAAGCATCCCGGAGTAATTTGTACCCATTGAGCTTGTAAACCATTTGTGTAAAACCGGAACAGTCAATCCCAAAAGGTGTTTTTCCTCCCCATAGATAAGGAGCATTTAAATACATAAAAGCGGTATTTATGAGCTCTTTTTTTGGTTTTATACCGCTAATTTTAGTTCCTTCAAAATCAAAATTCACAGTGTTTATTTCACTATGATTCAAAAAAGATAAAGAAGAAGCAAGTGGTATTGGAATTAATAGGTTGTTTGGAGCAGTAATATATTCAATCAAATCTGCATTCAAAATGATAGCATCTTCGGATAATTGATTGAAATTAGATTCTGAAATTGGTTGAAATTGTTTTGAATCTACCCATCCTTCATAGCCGTCATATTGCATTTTAATTCGGGCCCATTGTTTGAATTGTTCTAAAATTTCAAAATGTTCCCCAAATAAAACTTGAGAAACAATTTCACTTTTGTCACTGGGTTCAAATCGTAAAGGGATAATAGCTAGATTGCAAATTCCGAACATTTAGGCTAGTTTATTGAGTTAAGAGTTAAGAATTATGAATTGAGAATTAAAATATTTTGAAATAACTCTAAATTCTAAACTCTTAACTCTAAATTGTTAATCTGTCTTCACTACATCCTGTTTTA
>JAURXW010000470.1 GCA_030654205.1 Bacteriovorax sp. | reverse complement strand
GCATCCTTAATAAATTTTGCCGCTTCTTTTTGTCTCTCTGATCTAGTTTTTATATAATCAAGGGCCTCTGAAGCCTGACAAGAGTTTCTAAAATAGTTACCTATGATGGGTTGAAGAATATTATCCACTAGATTTTGCATTGAACCAACACGCGCAATAACTTTAGAGGCCATTCCCGCGCCGACATGAATAATTTGAGACACATCTAAACTCATTGAGAAACCGTCTTTGGTTCGTGCTGTGATTGAATTTAAATTTTCATCATATTTATGCGAAGAGCTTTCACGTCCCCAATTTAAAACAATATTAGTCGTAGGGATTTTTTCTACTTTTAAAATTTTAATATTTAAAGCATGTTTTCCAGGAAATAAAGGTTCTGCCCAAATACCACGATTTCCTTTTTTAACTAGATTACTATGCGTAAATTCTGCACCTGAAACATCTTCATCAGAGTCTCCAGATGAAGAAACGACAACACCGACATAACCAATATCAATTTCTGTCATTGGGATTTGTTCAATTTTGGCAAACCAAGGATTGATAGTATATGAACCCGGTCTTAAAACATCTTCTTGAAGACCTTTAAAACCACCATTACTAATAAATGCTTTGCTATCTTGAAAGGAAGAATGACCAGGAATACTTGTTCCAGCAATTCGTCCTTCAATTAAAGGCTGTCCATCTAATACCGTTACTAATCCGACATAATCTGATTTTACTTGAGTCATTTTCAAAAATTCTTTTGTGACACCTGTTAAGTTTTTTTGTTCGATATTATCGGTCGTAATCACTTCAAACAAAGACGTATTGATTCGATAAACTCCGGCCGTAAGAAGTCCAAGTTGACGTCCTTTTTCTCCTCCATTATCTAAAAATTTTGTGGCATCCTGAAAGTTGTTGCATTCAACCACTTCACCTAAAATTCGGTTGGCCGGAATTTGTTCACCGTCCCTTGCGACAACTAAACCAATCTCACCTTCTTTGATAATAGTAATCGGCTGCTTAATGATGTCATACATGACCGACCACAGCCACAAATGCCATCCAGGTGCAAGCGTGCGTGCTTGGTAACCAGCCTCTCCAGCTGTTGCAATAAATCGGTGATTGGCCAAAGGTTTTCCGATTTTCTTAACTACGATTCCAACTTGAGCTTCGCCAATGATTACCAAACCAAGCGCAAATTTAGTAAAAAGAAAAATGGCTGCAATAATAGCGAGAATATAAAACATATACGGCATATGAAATTCCTTGAACGAGATCTATCAGCGATCTCTATATTTATGACTGAGGAGGATTTTATACCTCTCAAAAGGGCTATACAAGCTGCATTCAAAATAAAAAGATAATTTTTGGATATATAACCAAACTTTTAAACTCATGACATTCTCTGACTATTATCTTATTTCGTTGACGGCTAGACCCAAAGTGCGATTTTCTAAGTCAGAATTTTACGATACCTGCGCTGGAGGACTGGTTTGAAATTAAATATTTTGCTTTTATTTTTGATCCTAATATTAAATATTTCTTGTAAACAAAAGACCGGCGATAATCAGCCACAAACCAACTTGGACAAAACCAATCTAGGGGAATATCGAATTGGAATTTACAAAGCAAAAACTCTAGATTTAAATCCTAACAAAATAACTCATATTGTAATTATTGGCTCGGCCCTAAAAGAAGACTCGGATCAATTTTTCCAATCAGGTATATCAAGGGCACAACGCTATTATGAACAATGGCCAGATCATCAAATAATTTTCATGAGCAGTCCTGACGTTAAAGGCATTTCGGATGATCAGATTTTTGATAAATACAAAATTAAAGTTTCTAAAATAGTTTCAACAAAATTTACGGCACCTTTATTATTAAATGAGATTGCTGAATTTAATAGTATTGCTAGTTTGGATTTTTATGGCCATGCCTCTCCTTGGGCCATGATTATTGGCAAATCCGGTGCAGCTTTTGATCCCAGTGCGCACTATCTTGAGTTAGAAAAAATAAGATATAATTTTCTCCCCAACGCTTACGCGACACTTAATGGATGCAACACCGGATTTTACTTAGCACCTGATCTTAGTCGTGGGCTTGGCATTCCAGTGTCTGGTTCATTGACAAGTTCGATGTTTGAAAGAATTGAGTCTGATGGATCTTGGTATAAAGAAGATGATTGGAATCAAAGAGGATATGTTTTAAATAATAAATTTAGTTATACCTCTGGCCTGTCATGCTCAAAGGGTTTTTGTACACGCATGAAACCATCAAGAGAAAATTATTCTTCATTTTGGGGAACTTTTAGTGAAGGTGGTTTAAGTTTTGATAAATTTTTTTGTAACTACGAAAATAATTCAGATGGAAATTGTGAAAGGGCAATGGCCTTATCGCTTCTGGGATTTCCCTCCGTTCACCCCATTGATATCAATTCAAGTCGCGAAGAATATAAACAAGTCGTTTATGATTGGTTGTGCTCTACCGGAAAATCAAAAAGTTATTTTAAAAAATGTGTAAGAGGTATTCAAGACGCGCTTGATAATGGTGATCTCATTTATCAATCACATCCCACCAATGAACTTAATTGTGATTTTAATTCATGTCACGCTAAAGTAATCTGTAAGTACAAAGCACCTGCTAAGGGATCTGATGAGGGACCAATGCCTGGAAGTTGCAATATTGATACAATACCGAACACTGCTCCTAAAAATATCGCTCGAGAGTATTTAAGCTTTATGAGAGGTTTTGGAAATATTCAAAACCAATGACAGCAATAGAAGTTCCGCATTATATAAGTACATTTGATTTGGAGCAGGCCCGTTTAGGCCAAGCGATTCAACACTTAAAAATTAAATTGAACGAACTTCCAAAAGATGATCTTCAAAAAAAATATTTACACATTTTGGAAAATGATCATTTTTTAAAAGCGATACAAATAATTTTAAGAAATGAAAGTCTTAATGCAGAGTGGGCAATAAAAAAATCAGTCGATGAAATGATTCTTCTATTTGAACATCAAGCCAATATGTACCGAGAAATTGGCTTGATATTAATTAATATTCTTTTAAAAAAACAAGTTATTTACCTATGACCGCCGAGTCTTCTGCCCAGTCTGGACGTGTGTAACCATTTATCGCTTTAGCTGGTTTAGCACTACGAGACCCATTGTTGCTTGTGCCTGAATTTTGATTTGATCGATTTGCGCCACTTAATTCTTCGTTGACATCTTCCAGGCTTTCGTTGATAGCCTTGAGCGCAGCTTTAGAGTCTTCAAGGTCCTTATCCTTTCGTTTAACACAAGTAATTTCTGTATATTTTCGAACAGTATAATGATTAGCTTCATCACGGTATATTTCAGGCTTACTCACAAATCCAAGTAAATTTGTATCAATGACCAAACCTTGATTGTCTACTTTAACTTTACCATTTTTCTTTTCCCATAATTCTTCTGAAACTGCACTTTGAATCGCTTTTTCATAACCTAGGAAAGAACAAAGAGCATTTCTTTCTGTAAGTCTTTTTTCCTTAGTCGGTCTACTGTAGTGATCTAACCTAATTGCATAGAATGCTTTACCATAGCTTGCATCAAATAATTCATCACTATTAAATTTTTTAACTTCGATATTATCTACAGCTTTAGAAGCAACTTTTGAATCAGACTTTGCAGCTTCTTCTTTTAGTTTATTCAGCTTTTCTTGCTCTTTATAATATTCAGATTGACCAAATCTTTCATCATCAAAACATTTTTTGATTTGCTCTTTAGAAGAACTCCCACTATCAATCAAATCATCACAAAGATTTCTCTTTGCCGCTTCTGCAAAAGAAATAGAAGATAAAGTTAAGAAAATGACAAATAATTTTAATTTCATAAATGGAAACCTCGCTTTCATTAGTTTAATCTAACTTTCGGACAAGTTTCAACTTCGGCAAGAATCGTATCAATTTATTGACGAGTATTTTGGTTGGTTTTTATTAAATGGGCCTAGGATCTACTAGAAATGATTTTTTGTCGCTTATATATTCGCATTTATAAACGACACAATTAGGAATCGGCAGCATTAAATGATCTTCGGGTAAAAAACTGTGCAAAATATTTCGAAGTGCCCCACCGTGGGTGCTTATTCCAATAGATTGATAAGTTGAATTTTCTATTAAATCTAGCAAGGCCGAATGAAATCTATCGCGGGCCACTTTTCGAGTTTCTCCGCCCGGAAAACCGACTTGATCATTTTCACGCCTAAAAGATTGGAGTTTTTTCCATAACTCTGTCCCATAAGTAGCAACTGCTTCTTCATAAAGTAAGCCTTCAGCTTGCCCATAACTCATTTCTCTTAATCGGGAATCCGATATTAGAGGAATTCCTTTTAACTGAGCGACTATTGAGCCCGTTGTCAGAGCTCTATTAAGATCACTTGTAATAATGACATCCAAAGGAAAATCGAGCATTTTTTGGGCCAGTTCGCTAGCCTGGCGCAAGCCATTTTCATTTAGTACAGTATCCGTGTGCCCTTGGCATCGATGTTCACGATTCCAATCAGTTTCACCATGACGAAAAATATAAAACACTCTATTCATAATCGTTAATCTATCCTAGAATTCAAAAATTATGAACTACTTAGTTTTTAAATCTCTCCATATTATTTCAGTTGTCACCTGGTTTGCTGGTCTATTTTATATGCCCAGACTTTTTGTTTATTTTGCCGAAGCTGAAAACAAACTTCCTGCCGAGAAAAAAATATTACAAGACCAATTTAAAATTATGCAAAGACGCCTTTGGCTTGGAATTACTTGGCCCTCGGCCATTGCCGTTTTAATATTTGGATCATCACTTTTATCAAATTTTTGGCCAATTACTCATTACCCATGGCTAATGATGAAACTAATGTTCGTTGTAGGCCTATATGCTTATCACTTATTTTTGCACAAGATTTTTAAGCAACAACAAATTAATAAAATTCAATTTTCACCAATGAGTTTACGGGTAATCAATGAAATCTCCACAATTTTTTTAATCGCAATTGTTTTTTTGGTTGTATTGAAAAATGTTCTAAGCATGATCTATGGGCTTGTAGGACTTTTTATCTTAATTGCTATTTTGATGAGTGCTATCAGGACCTATAAAAACTTTCGAGAACAAAAGGAACTTACCGTGACAAATAAAAAACCAGACAACAATAACAATGAAGACTGGAAAGCAAAATTAAGTAATGAAGAGTTTAAAATTTTGCGTATGTGTGGAACCGAAAGACCCTTTGAAGGAAAATATTATTCATTTTTCGAGCCTGGCATTTATGCCTGTGCAGGCTGCGGCCACGAACTATTTACCTCAGAGACCAAATACGATTCTGGAAGTGGATGGCCTGCTTTTTACGATGTTATAGACACAAAAAATGTCCGATTAATTGAAGATAAAAGTCTTGGAATGAAGCGCGTAGAAGTAAGATGTGCCCATTGCGATTCCCATTTAGGCCATGTATTTGAAGATGGACCTAAACCAACAGGCTTAAGATATTGTATTAATTCAATCTGCCTGAAACACCTTAACCCTTGAACTTTACTTAGACAGTAAGCTTTATTTCAAACAATCGTTTTAAATTATTAAACATCTATGTTACTATCTCAAACAATTGCGTCATTGAATCTTTTGTTTTAAGAGGCCTTATGGTTGAAAAAGTTTGTACGTTTTTTAGTAGAAAAATTATCCCTGCGGATACTCGTGATCTTATCCTTGCCGAAGCTCGCAAGTGCTTTTCTGAGAAGGGTTTTGAAGGAGCTTCTATTCGCGATATTTGCGACGGCGCGAAGGTCAACGTGAGTGCCATTAAATACCATTTTGGCGGCAAAGAAGGACTCTACCGAGAGTGTTTTAAAATTTATGGAGAAAGTAGACTTAGTTCGGCCTCTAAAATATTAACCAAAGCAAATTCTGTTGAAGAACTAAAACTCAGAATCAAACTTTTCTGTGAAGATTTCATCAAAGAAGGTTTGGAGAATATGCACACAACGAAAATGATTTGTAGAGAAATTGAAACCGAAAACCCATTAATCGATGATATTTTTAAAGAAACCTTTTTAAAAATTTATTCAACTCTTGCAGAAATGTTTGAAGATGCAAAAACTAAAAATCTAATTAGAAAAGATGTTGAAACTCTAATTATTACTTCTGCTTTTTTTCATAATCTTACAACAACCATCAGAACTAATCATGTAGGTGAAAAATTCTTTAATCGATCGCTTCGAGACCCAATATATTCAGAACTATTTATCAATAATACAATTGCCATCTTTTTTGATGGTATAAAAATTCAGGAGTAATTTTATGTTGCTTTTACGAGCGAGCACTCTTTTGTGCTTAATGATCGCAATTCCCAGTGTGGGATTTTCTGCGCAATTAACTCTCGACAATTTCCTCAAGCAAGTTGGTGATAAAAACCAATCTGTCACTGCAAGTAAGTTAATTATTGAAGGGACATCACAAAGGGCAAATGAAGGAAAGTTAATCTTTAGACCCAATGTTTTTGCCCAGGCCCAAACAGCTATTGATAAAAAACCAACGACTAACGTCAACGCTCAAGGTGACCGCACTGACAATAATTTTGTGACTGCTGGAATCATGCAACAGTTTAATTTTGGTCTCCAGGCTAAACTTGGTTACAATCTATCACACACCAAAATTTATAATGCTAGCCCTGCTTTTCTACCTGTAAAAGACTTTCACGATGGAGTTGCAACACTTGAGCTTTCACAATCTCTATGGCGAAATTTTCTAGGAAACGAAAGTCAATCTCAAGAAGCAATAATAAACTCACAAGCTCAAGCAACTCAACACTCTGAGAGTTTTAAAGTTAAGGCCACCCTAGCACAAGCTGAATCCCTTTATTGGTCACTTTCGCAAATTAGAAAAGTTGTGAAAGTCCAAAATGAAAGTTTAGAGCGGGCCCAAAAAATTAGAACGTGGAATCAAAATAGATTAAAAAGTGGTTTAGCTGAAAGTTCTGATTTTTTACAAGCCGATGCCAACTATAAAGCGCGTGAATATGAGCTAAAAAGCTCAATGCAAGATTTAAAAAACCTTCAACGTTCAGTCAACGCTCTTAGAGGTATTAATGATGATGTTATAAGCGAAGAATTAGAATCGGTAGATTCAAGTAGCATAAAAAAATTAGCACTTCCTGCGAAAGCAGAATTAAGAGAAGATACTAAGGCAGCACTTGAACTTCAAAAAATTTCAAAAGCCAGTGCAGATCTATCTATTGAAAAAAACAAACCTACTTTTGATGTTTACGGAACATATGCACTCAATGGAAGAAATCCAGAAACTGATCAAGCAGTAACAAATTCATTTAAAACAGATCATGACACTAAGGTTATTGGAATTCGTTTTGTGGCCCCACTTGATTTTGGCACTACTAATGACAATATTAACGGTTACAAAAAAGAACAAATTGCAGCTGAGCAAAATTACCAACGTAAATTTTTCGAGCAAGAGCAACAATGGAATGACCTGGCCGCTCGTTTTGAAGATGCGAAAGTAAAACTTTCTCTTGTTGAAAAAATCGAAGAAGCTCAAAAAATAAAAGCTTCAAATGAAAGAGATCGTTTAAATAAAGGCCGCACTGTAACCTTTCAGGTTTTAAACTTTGAGCAAGATTATGCACAATCAGAATTAGCTAGAATTCAAAACGAAACAAATATTTTAAATATCTACTCACAACTTAAAACTTTTAGTAACGGAGGTACCAAATGAATTTGGCCAGCCTATCAATTAAGCGCCCGGTTTTTATTACTTGTATAGTTACAGTTATTTTAGTCGTCGGATGGCTTTCACTTAAAAAGCTTCCGGTTGATTTATTTCCCAATGTAACTTTTCCAATCGTTACAGTAACCACTGTTTATCCAGGAGCAGGTCCTGAAGAAGTTGAAACTTTAGTTTCTAAAGTTTACGAAGAAGAACTTTCAAACGTTCCAGGACTTAAAAAACTTTCTTCACAAAATCTAGAAAACGTTTCAGTAATTGTGGCAGAATTTAATCTTTCAACTGATATTAAATACGCAGAACAACAAGTTCGAGACAAAGTTTCTGCCGCTAGAAAAAAATTGCCAA
This sequence comes from Bacteriovorax sp., assembly GCA_030654205.1. Classification (GTDB taxonomy): domain Bacteria; phylum Bdellovibrionota; class Bacteriovoracia; order Bacteriovoracales; family Bacteriovoracaceae; genus Bacteriovorax. The sequence goes on along the minus strand of JAURXW010000470.1, from coordinate 8,160 downwards.
GTGATATTGATGAACCAGTCATACGAAAAATTGACCCTGCTGATCAGCCAATTGTGACCATTGCAGTTCAATCAAATTTGCCAGACGGTGAGCTTTTCCAAATTGTGGATAAGAAAATAAAACCACAATTTGAACAAGTTTCTCAAGTCGGCTTAGTATCAATTGTTGGTGGTCGAAAAAGAGAAATAAAAGTTGAATTAGATCGTAAAAAACTAAAAGCACGAGAAATTTCGGCTTCCCAAGTAGCTAGTCGTTTACAAATTTCAGGTCAAAATATTCCGGCCGGAAAAGTTTCAGGCAGCACAAAAGATTCTGTTTTCAGAACACTTGGTGAGTATAAAACGATTAATGAAATTGAATCTACTATTGTTAACTTTATTGGTAATGATATTCCAGTAACAGTAAAAGATGTTGCGACAGTAAAAGACTCGCTTGAAGAAAGAAAAGGTTACGGTTATTTCAATGGAAATAAAGCTATTTTACTTTCTATCTACAAACAATCGGGATCAAACACTATTGGAGTTGCTGAAGCGATTAAAAAGAAAGCGCTTAAGATCAATGACAATTTAAAAATCGAAAATAGCCAAATTCACTTAGAAGTAGTCCGCGATGGCGCTAGACAAATTAAGGCCAACGTTGATGACGTTTATGAAACAATTATTTTTGGAGTTATTCTAACGATCATAGTTGTTTACTTTTTCCTAGGTTCAGGACGCTCAACCATTATTACAGGTCTTGCTCTACCCAACTCGCTTCTTGGTTCATTTATTTTGCTTGCGGCCGCTGGGTTTACTGTAAACATTATGACTCTTCTGGCCCTTTCACTTGCCGTAGGACTTTTAATTGATGATGCCATTGTTGTTCGTGAGAATATTTTCAGGCATATTGAAATGGGAGCGGACCCCGTTACAGCTGCCATTAAAGGAACAAACGAAGTTACATTAGCGGTTGTTGCGACAACCCTTACCGTTATCGCAGTCTTTGGTCCAATTGCATTTCTTGATGGAGTTGTAGGTCAATTTTTCAAAGAGTTTGGTCTTACAGTTTGTTTTGCTCTAATTATTTCACTATTTGATGCCTTAACTATGGCGCCAATGTTATCAGCTTATTTCGCTGGTAAGATTGAGCATCATGAACCAGGTCATGTAAAAGTTAAAAAAGGAATTTATGATCATACTCTTGGGGCCATGCTTGCAAGCTTTAGTAAATTTCAAGATTGGCTTGAAGATATTTACGTTAGAGTATTAAAATTTACTTTGAAATGGCCATCAGTTATTTTAATTGGAGCTGTTGTTATCTTTCTTGCTAGCTTTGTAGCGCTTAAGTCTGTTCCAAAAACATTTTTACCTCCACAAGATTCTGGTGAATTCTTAGTCTCAATTGATTTAAAACCAGGAACAAGTTTGGATGGTATGAATGCGGTTGCTACAGAAATTGAAGCACTCATCAGAAAAAATAAAGAAGTTTTAAATACAGTTTTAACTGTTGGGGATGCCAACGGGCAGCCAGAAAAAGCTAGTATCTTCGTTAACCTTATTCCAGCAAAATTGCGAAAAGGTATTAACACTTCTAAATTCAAAGAATCTATTAGAACACAATTAAAACCTTATGCTTTTGCAAATCCAGCAGTAAAAGACATAGATAGTGTCGGTGGTGGACAAAGACCTTTCAACGTCAACATTGTTGGTGACGATATGAAAGAAATTGAAAAATATGCTTCATTGTTATTTGAAAAAATCAAACATCATCCTGCACTTAAAGATGTTGATTCAACTAATCGACCTGGTAAACCAGAATTTCAAGTTGTTCCTGATCGCTCTAAAGCAGAAAAACTTGGGGTCTCTACTACTCTAATGGGTTCTGAACTTCGAACAATGATTGAAGGATCTAAGGCCGCTGTTTTTAGAGAACAAGGTGAGGAATACGATATTCGTGTTCGTTTACAAGAAGATCAGCGCGATTTAAAGAAAGGTTATGCTGAAACATATGTTCCCAATATTAACAACTCACTAATTAAACTTAGTAATATGACAACTCCATTTGAAACAACTGGACCGGCCAATATTAATCGCCAAGATCGTGGCCGTTATATTCAAATCTCTGCCGATATCGCTCCAGATGGACCTGGTATGGGAGGAGCAATTACTGATATCAAAAGAATCTTAGACAGTGAGCTTAAACTTCCAAGCAATATGCGCTACCAATTTGTTGGACAAGCTGAAAACTTCCAAGAGCTTGTTGCCAACATGATCGTTGCTGCTGGACTTGGTATTATGTTTATTTATTTCGTGCTCGCTTCACTTTATGAATCTTTTGTTACTCCATTTACCATCATGCTCGTTTTACCTCTGGCAATGTGTGGAGCCTTTTATGGACTTGCAATGGCCCATTCATCCCTTGATCTTTTCTCGATGATTGGTTGTATTATGTTATTAGGTGTTGCAACGAAGAACTCTATTCTTCTGGTCGACTACGCCAATCAACAAGTTAAACTTGGCTTGAGCTTATCAGACGCTATTATTGCTTCTGGTAAATCAAGACTTCGCCCAATTCTAATGACATCATTTGCTTTGATTGCCGGTATGATTCCGCTTGCGATCGGATTAAACGAAGCTTCTAAGCAAAGAACATCAATGGGGATCGCTGTAATTGGTGGTTTAGTGTCTTCAACACTTTTAACTTTAGTGGTTATTCCTGCGGCCTACACTTATATTGAAAGATTTAGAGTGTGGTCTGGAAATATTATGAAGAAAATTTTCATGGCATCATAAAAAATATGGGCCCTTATGCAAACAATGTATAAGGGCCTATTTCATTATCTTTTTAAATTTTCAATCGCATTTTTAAGAGTCTCATCATTTTTCGCAAAACAAAATCGAACCATATTACTACCTTCATTTGATTTTATATAAAATGCAGATGTGGGAATTACGGCGACTTTCTTTTCCAAGATTAGTTTTTTACAAAACTCAATATCATTTTCGCCCTCTTTTAAGATGGCCATTGCGAAATAAGTTCCAGCAGGAGTTAAAACGTTAAACCCAACTTCTTTTAAACCAGACACTAAAAAATCTCTTTTTTTACGATACTGATTTTTAAAATCAATTAAATAATCGTCCATTTTTTCCAGGGCTTCGGCCATGGCAACTTGAAGTGGATGGGCCACACAAAAAGTAGTGAATTGATGAACATTATGAATCGCTTTTATAATTTCTTTTGGACCACATGCCCATCCAATTTTCCATCCTGTTAAACCAAAAGTTTTTCCAGTCGAAGAAATGGTAATTGTTCTTTCTTTTAATCCTGGATAACTGGCAGTTGGAATATGGCTTTGTTCAAAAGTTAAAAATTCATAAACTTCATCTGACAGAATATAAAAATCAAATTTAAAAGCCAGCTCAGCAATTGTATTAATTTCTTTTGGTGTAAAAATTTTCCCAGTAGGATTATGTGGGTTATTTAGTATTAACATTTTAGTTTTGGAATTAATCACAGAAGCGAGCTCATTAATATCAAAAGTAAAATGCGGTGCTAAAAGAGTAATAGGCACAACTTTAGCACCGGCCATTTGAAGAGAAGCTAAATAAGAATCATAAAAAGGTTCAAAGACGATGACTTCATCACCTGGATTGATGAGTGCCATACATGCACAAAAAATAGCTTCAGTTGCACCATTAGTCACCACGATTTCATTTGAAGGATCAAAATCTAGATTATAAAAGCGTTGATAATTTTTCGAAATTGCCTCTCTGAGTGGGAGAATTCCAGGAGATGGTGCATATTGATTTTTACCGACATTACCTAAAAGATGTCCTTGATCTAAGGCATTTTTGGCCAGATCTATAACCCATTTTGGTCCATCAAAATCTGGAAAGCCTTGAGATAGGTTGATGGCCCCATGATCAATCGCTAGCTTAGTCATGGTTGAAAAGATGGATTCCTTAAATTCAGTCACAATGTGATTTAATGGCTTCATTAGTACCCTTTAAATAATTATTTTTTGTTTTTTATTACTTCTTTACTACATACTATTGGCCAAAAAAAGCAAGATTTACTATATAGAGTAAATACTTTTACCCAGGATCCACGTGCCTTTTAATATTAGCGCCATTGATCAGGCCGAGATGCAAAAACTGGCCTCACTCGTCCGATTATTGAATACTTTAGGTCATAATCCAGCGACTAGTGGCAATTATTCTCTTCGCTCACTCACGAGTCCTGAAATCGCACTTGTATCTGAATCAGCTATTGATAAAAGCAAATTTACAGAAAACAATTTTCTTCCAGTTTATTACCAAACTAGACAAATGCATCCTGACTATATCAGCAGTAATCGCAAATCATCTGATGAAACTGATATCCATTTAAGCATTTATCAAATAACTAATGCAAATTGTGTTCTCCATAGCCATATGCTTGATGCTCTTTTATTTGCTGACCTTTTTAAAGATGAGAGCTTTGCTACGATTGAAGGTCTTGAATTATTAAAAGGCTTCAAAGGAATTAAAACTCACGACTTAAAAATTAATATTCCCTGTTTTGAAAATACTCAAGATATCGCAAGTCTTGCCGAATTAATAAAACCGGCCATTCTTGGTCAAAAAAATAACTACGGTCTTTTGCTTAGAGGACATGGAATTTATGTCTGGGGAGAAAGCGTTGAAGAAGCAAAAAGACATTTAGAGGTTTTTGAATATATTTTCAAATATTATTTAAATTCAAAAAGAGGTTTATAATGGCAATACTTTTATTAGCAAAAGAAAATATTACAATTACAGATTTTAAATCGATTCAAAATCTATTAAGTAATCATGGAATTATGATTGCAAAATGGGAAGCATCACAACCTCTAAGTAACGATGCTACACAGGAAAAAATCCTGGAAGCTTATGCTCATGAATTAAATCCTTTTATGCTGAAAAATGGATACGCTGTAGCAGACGTAATTAATGTTCATCCCAAAACTGAAAACCTAATAGCGATTAGAGAAAAGTTTATGAAAGAACATACTCATAGTGAAGATGAAATACGTTTTTTCGTAGATGGTATGGGAAAGTTTTGGTTTCACTTAGATAATGACGACATATTATGTGTGACTTGTGAGCGTGGAGACTTTATGTCTGTGCCTAAAAACTTTCGTCATTGGTTTGACTTGGCCCCTGGATATTTTGTAAAAGCGATACGTATTTTTTCAAACATGGAAGGATGGGTCCCTAACTATACTGGTTCAGGTATTGATACAAATTATAACCCTATTGAGCATGTATGAAATATATTTTAATGGATATCGAAGGAACGACAACCTCAATTAGTTTTGTTCATGATATTTTATTTCCATATTCAAAAGAAAGAATCATAACTTATATTGAAAAACATGCTCATGAAGAAATTATACAAAATATATTAACTGAAACTAAAAAGACAGTATTAGCGGAATTAAATAAAGAAATTAATGATCAACAAGCAGTGCTCCAATTAAAAGAATGGATCCACTTAGACCGCAAACATCCTGCACTCAAAAAACTTCAAGGACTCATTTGGAGTGAAGGTTATCAATCGGGCGAACTCAAAGGACATGTCTACCAAGACGTTCCCCATTCGTTTTCACTTTGGAAAAATGCTAACATCACACTTGGAATATATTCATCTGGTTCAATTGAGGCCCAAAAAGATCTTATGGGTTATTCGATATATGGGGATCTAAGTTTATTCATCTCTAACAACTTTGATACGTCGATTGGCCATAAGCGTGAAGAGAGCTCTTATCATAATATTGCCAACGTATTAAAAATTGCAGCTCTTGATATTCTGTTTCTCTCTGATATTTCAGAGGAATTAGATGCAGCTAAAAAAGCAGGATTTCAGACAATTCAATTGGTTCGTCTAGAGGATATTCCCTATTCGGGACATGATCAGGTTAAAGATTTTCAAGATATTAGATTTTAAAATCTCCACCAAAAATCTAAATTTAATAAATAACCTTGTTTACCGAGGCGTAACTCGGAAAAATCGGTAGAAGATATCCCAAAAAGTGTATTTACATTTTTATCAATAATATAATATCCGATTGCACCACCAACGTGCTTTTTATTAACATCTATTTTGGGACCAAAAATTAATTGATTCCAGTTTTCAAAAATATATCCGTAGGAAAATTGCAATTCTAAATTTAAATCACGCGTGTATTCTTCGTTGTTATTAATAGATTGATCTTCTGGTTTTTTGGTAAATAATTTAAATTTTGCATAAGATTTAAAATTAGAATTTGAAGTCATGTCTAAATAACCCGTAAACTGATAAGATCCTTTGTGTGTTTGATGATAATATTGAGCTCCATTTTCAATGGATAATTCATAATCATCATTTTCAACTAATTTATTTTTTATTGCGAAGTTAGCGACTCCAAAAACTCCAGAAACTAAATTGATATCAAATTGAGTTCCAGAAGTAAGTCCATAGGCCAGTATAGAAGGACCTAGAATCCATTCTTTTTTACTTAAATTTGAAGCTGTCATTCCTTGAATTAGTCCTGCATAGACCAGTGGACGATATTTCGCAGCGACACTACTTTCGGCCTTATAAGTAAGGTCATACCTCGCAGGAATATCACTTCTAACTTTTGTTAAATCTAATTTTTTTAAATAGTTCTCAACCCGAACCAGGCCATTTTTATTATGCGTTTCTATAGTGGCTATAAAAAATTCGGAATTATCTGTAATAGAATCAACCCTTGCGTAACCTAAGACTTCTTTTGTTTGATGAGAATAAATAACAAGAATATCGCCAGGTAAAACTTCTATTTGTTTATCTAGTCTTTGTATTTGTAAATTTTGGTCGCTGACAATATCCGTTATTACAAATTCTCTTTCATATGCCCAAAGAAGTGAGGCATAAAAAAATAAAAACGATGCCAAAAAGATCTTCATCTACTAAAGTACCTTATTAAGATTAATTTATCTAAGGACATCATAATGAATATTGGAGACATTTATCAAGAGGAAATACAAATCACCGCAAATCTTATTACAAAATTTGCTGATTTTTCTGGAGACTTTAATCCTGTTCATTTTGATGACAATGCTGCGATTGCTCAAGGCTTTAAAGGGCGAATCGCTCATGGAATGGTTTCTGCTTCATTTTTTTCAAAGATATTTGCTAATAAATTTCCTGGAGCTGGAACCATTTATCTAAATCAAACTTTTAAATTTCATGCGCCGGTTTATGTTGACGAAGTTTTAACTTATCGCTTGGAAGTCATTGCGGCAAAAGAAGGAAAACCAATTTATACCGTTAAGACAGAGGCATTTGGCCCTGATAAACTTTTAAAGATTAGCGGTGAGGCCGTTATAAGATCAAAAGTATAATTGCCACTAATTAAATAATAATGGCAATTAAATTTTATAGTATTAGTAACATATTTTATGTTGTGGTTGAATATAACAAAGAACACCAACCTCTTTATTAAGTTGTGCTTCTTCTGCGATAGAAGTTTTTAAAATTACATTAATATTTTCTCTTATGGCAATCGCCTCATTTTTATTAAATGTAGCAACAATTACTCCTCCGACAACTACAACAGCAGATGCGCCTCCAAAAATTATAGTAGTAATGGTGGCGGCTAGTTGCGCGATCCCTCTTTCACCGCCAGTAGATTTATAAAAATATTTATAAACAAATCCCGCAGTAAGCAGAAGTCCGAGACCACCTACTTCAGCAACATTTAAAGAAACTTTACGAACACCTTCTTTTTTTGCTTCATGATCTAACTGACTTCTTAATTTCACAAGCTGCGCTTTTCCGATTGCTATGTCTGATTTAATTTTGCCAATTTCATTTAATCTTTCGTCGATTGATTTTTCTGTTAAATTATCGATGCGTGAAGCTGCAAAAGAATTTTGCACAAGCATACAAACCACAAGAGTCATAATAATTTTTTTCATAAAATCTCCAATACTTAGGATTATAGTTATTAGAATTAAACTATCATTTTTTAGATTTTTAACAATAAAAGTTGGAATATTTATATGGTGTCAAAAGTTTAGGCAATCTAAGTAATTAATTTAATGAACCTTATTGCGACAAGCTTTGCCATAAAAGTAATTTTTCTAACATAATGACAATGGCCTGATGGATGGGAATTTCTGTATCTAAGAGTTGTGG
>JAURXW010000467.1 GCA_030654205.1 Bacteriovorax sp. | reverse complement strand
CCACAACTTTACGCCATACCGTTGCTCTTTGATCATTAACGATACCTACGGACATTTCACAGACAGGATCACCTTTTCTTGTGTAAGCGAGATAGGGATTAATTCCAAGTCGGCCAGCAATTAATTCAATTTTGCCATTCATTAATAAACCTCCTGTTAATTAAATACTAAGTTTCTTCACGAGAAATTCACCAAGCGAGAGCGACGTTTTATTCTTTTCATTATGTTCATCTAATAACCGCTTCACTCGCTCCATTTCGTTTAAACTTTGATCTTGGATCTTTTCAATGTCCTTAGAATTAAGTTTCGGAATCGCATGAATTACCAAGTCCCGAAAATTAATTTCACGTCCGTATGCTTTATTATTAGCTTCAGACAACAGCCTAATTACCAACAACAGAACTTCTTGATCATCACCCAAATCAACAAAAAATTTATTCTTCTGCTCTTCTTTTCTCTCCTCTCCTTCTTTTTTCTTGCTCTTCCTCCCTCTCTTCTTCTCCTCTTTCCCATCTCTATTAATCACTACATTTCTCATAAACTATTCCTCCTATATCTCTGCCAACTCGCCTCTTACTCTCTATTCTCTCCCCAAAATTGACCTCATCCTCATAACTACGTGGAGAGGGGGAGGTCAATTTTGGGGAGAGAATTTCCTAAATGATATTGGCGAGTTGGCAGGGATGATTTTTTACTCGACGACAAATATACGCCTCACATTCATATCAGATTCACCTTAAATTCAATTAACAAAAAACATCGTTAAAATTCATCCATTTTCCAAAAACGAATCCAGAAGTTTTCTTTAAATCAATTTCAGATTCATAAATTCCATTTAAATGAAATAAAAATATCTTCTCATTAAACTTTTCACCAAGTTTTTCAGTGAAAAATTTTCGATAATTCTCTAACGTGTTCCGATCGGCAAACATAAATAAGCAATGATCATATAAGGCTCCCAGATATTGCTCCCCTTTCTTCTTCATACGATCCTTACTCTTTTGATGAAGCTCTAACTCAATTGCCAAGGAAAATTTCTTCCCATTCATTTCGCCATCAACCTCAGCGTCTGGAATTAAAGCTAAATTGGTAACATAATTTTTCTTATTTACAATTTGATGCTCAAAGCGAATATTTTTAAAAACTCCATTCTTTAAAAATTCAAGTCCTAAATCGACAACTCTTAGATCATGAAAAATAGACTCGTTGGAAATTGCTGTTGGGTAATCGTTAAGCGAAATTAGCTCCTCTCCAATTTTTGTGAGATAAACATATTTTTTTCTCGACCATGGATCACGAAAACCTTTTATGATTTTTGCTTTTTCTAGCCTCAAAATAAGCCTGATTAAACTTGATTGAGAAAGTCTTGCGTCTGACTTTAAATGCAAACTCGCCAAGTCAAGAACACGCCAATCCTTTAGTGGATAAAGAACCTTAAAATGTTCCGGATTTATTTTCGCCTCTAAATTCATTAAACAACCTCCAAACTATTTATTTTTTCACCAACAGGCGAAGAATTCACAACTTCATGTAATTCATTTTTTACTTCCACTACTTCGCTAATGAATTCTTGCTGAGGGATAAAATCAACTCGCCTATTTCTAACATTTACTAAATCTATTCTGGTTGGATCATGTTGAAGAAGCACGCATTGGCCCTTCTTCAAGTTTTTAATAATGTCTGGGTGGCAGATGAATTCATTAACGTCTCTTTCACTTCCACGAGTTCCGAGAGAGCCATCTTCAGTTTGATAGGTTTGCTTTTTACCGATGATTGTCCCTAATGTTTTTGCAAGCATGTTGGTCGTTTCATCAAAGCGTTGCTTAAAAACAAAAATATTGGCCGAGTTCTCAATTAGCAGTCCCGTTAGGTTTTCATCAATCAGCTTAATGTCATTAGGTGACTGCATGGCCATAAATAACTGCATACCTGCACCTCGACATTTATTTTGAAGTTCTAAAAACCTAGGAGTAGCTATTGCGCCAAATTCATCAAAGTAAATCGCTAATGGATTATTCATGGAATAATGAGAGTCAAACGTCGTACCTAATTGCAGATAAGAGACATAAAGCATTTCTTCGACGAAGATTTTGGCCAATGCTTTTGCCGTCTCTCCATATCCTTGCGTGGATAATCCAATATAAAGACACGCCTTCTCTTTTCTAATTTCTCTAATAGACTTGGTATTTACGCCACCTCTTTCTTTTAATAGATGGGCAAAATCACTTTTTACAATTCTCTCAAGGTGCCCAATAATGCCAATGGTGTTTTCATTGTTGTGATTGACCATCATGTATTCATAAATCAAATCAAAAGTAACTTCACTCTTTGTTTCTTTTAATTTGGTCACAGTTGCCCGAATGGCCTGTTCACTTGTAATTTTATAAAACTCTTTTTCAAACTTAAACGAGTTCATAATTCTATCGACAATTAAATTGACCGTTCCATCTTTTAGAGGATTGAGGACAATTGAATTTTTATAGTTCTCGTGAAAAATATAACATTCTCGATTATATTTTTTACAAAGATGCTCAAATGTTAAAAGAGACTCCATGTCCGCTTTAGGATCAAGAAAAATCACAGGAACATTAATCTTCATGTGATTTTCTTGGAGCACTGACAACAAATTAGTTTTCCCACTTCCTGCCGCTCCAACGATATAAGTATGTGCAGCAAAGTTAATCTCATTAAGTGGTAAGGGCCTTTTCCTATTACAAGAATGGCCAAGCATAAGTGAATCATTAGTGACTTTCTTAATCTGTGCTTCCGATTTATCTATTCGTTTTAATTCCTGAGGAAGCTTATGATATCTGGCCCAAGCATACTTCAAAAGATCTAATCCCCACGTACCGATTAAGACGGCAAAGTGATGGGTAATTTCAACCAATGGCCCAATAAAATCTACGCCCTGATTCTGACTTTTATTATTACTCATAAACATGCTCCCATGCCTTAAACGGCGCTATTTCGATTGTTCGTCCCTCGTATTGAATCGTCTTCCCTTCTGTTTCATATTCCAGCAGGTACTGTTTTTTTACCTTTCCTTTTAAATTGTCTGGAAGTTTCTCAAGGGGAACATCGTATTTCTTAACAGGCTTAAAACTAACATCTGGTTTAATGTTTTTGAGTTCTGGGGCAAAATCAAAAAGACCCACGTCTTTCGTTTGATTTTGCCCGCTGCCTTTCAAATCCTTTTCATAGAGCATTTGTTTTAAATCTCTATTCTCTGGATCATTGGTATAAAAGTAATTTGCAATTAAGGCCCCAAGTCCTGCTCCGATTGCTCCGAAAACTAAACCATTGCCAGGTTTAGATTCTTTATTAGGCGAAAAAACAAAACCTGACATTGCTCCAAGACTTCCTCCTAATACACTTCCTGTAATCAATGTCCCTCTTAAGCTTGAACACCCAGAAATAAACATCGCTAATAAAAATATAATTGCATTAATACGCATTCATCCCCTCCATAAAGAAAATAAGAACTTCCTTTCCTGCTTCAATGAAAACCTTCGGCTCTTGATTTTTATATTCATCCAATAAAACGTCCGTTGTTGTCTGAGCTGAATTAGAAAGACCTTCTAAGATCTTATTTTTGTCATTAACTTCATTGATTGCACCAAGTGGAGTTTGAAAAGTGCTCTTGCTTGCTGATAAAACTCCTTTGGCAAACTCCGAGACAACGGCCCCTGCGATATATGAATTTTTCCCATCATTGTATTCACCTCGTAGCCCTGAAGTTCCATCAGGATTTAAAATATGTACTTTTACGCTCAATTCTTTTGTTGGTGTGATCATTCGATCACAAACCGTTAAAACTCTTTTATTCTTTGTAACCCCCTTGCACATAAATTTGGTTCCATCTGGCAGACCAAAACCGGAATACACTTGAATCATGAGTGGTGATTCCAAGTTGGTTGAGACAACTGAATTCAAAAGCAGGCCTTTAATAATCTTTCCAGACTCAATCTTTTGCGATCCATCCCAAACCAAAAATTTTTCATCCGGAATCCCAATTCTTTTTAAGAGTTCAGCATTTTGATCTTGAATCTTCTTTAAAAGAGCAAGATTCCCCTCAGTGTATTTCTGCTTTCTTTGTTCAAATTTCTTTTTAACAGTTACAACTTCTGGGAGCTTTTCTTCCTTTACAGAAATTTGAGCAAAAGCTCCATGAATGCTAAAAATAAGCATTAAAATCTTCATAAGATTCCTACGGTTTTAATTTATGTATTAGTTATAAATGCGTTCTCCATTTAAAATAATAGGAACGCCTTTTGATAAATATAATTTCCCTTTCGTCACTTCCATCTCATTCACTCGCATTTTTTCGTTTGATTTATTAACGATAAACATTGAGCTAGCACCTTCAAAAAGATCGTACGACTTTGTTTCCTTAATCTTCGAGTAGGAATTATTAATTTCACCGTCATACATTTCTATAAACTGATGAGAATTATTGTCAGAGGATTTGATATGGAAATAATATTTATTTTTGCTTGTAGCGACCAAGAGATTGGTATCAATATCTTTTTTCTTTGCCTTAAACGCTAAAGTTTTATTGTTATTGGCCAGCTCTAAAGTTATATCATCCTTACTTCCACCATATAAATATGAACGCACTTCCCCATCAAATGAAATAGTAGTCAAAAGATGAAGCGAGAGGAATATGGTCGTAATCTGATTTGCGAGGATATAAAAAGTCATTTCTCACCTCCATTGCTTTTTAGTTCATCCTTATTAACTTCAATCTCATTAATCTCGGATAGCTTGTAATAGAAATCAAAATCAGAACTCTTCACCAGGTTTATTAAGAATGATCTGACACGCTCTCCTCCTTTTACAATAATGCGGCACTTACCTTCATCAATTTCTTGATTGAGTAACACTTCATCAACCTCAACTTTAAAATCAGCTTTTTTCAAAGCATTTTGAATTTCTGGAGTTAAATAAGCGTTGATTGGCTTACTTCTAGCTATTGATAAAAATGCTTCCTTACAAACATAGGTCAACAGTGGTCTTGTCGAAACAACAGCTCCAGCTTGAAGAAAAATTTTATTCTTTGAAAACAAAACGACTGAAGTTATTAATCCAAAAGCGGCCAACACAATTATTAAAGTTTTTCTAAGCAAACGAAGCTCTTTCATTAATACATTTTCCAAAGTTTCATACTTCACGTTGTCGCTCCTTTGGTAATGTCTTTTTTAAGTTTTGAGGCAATATTCGCTCAAGGCGAGATTTAGTATCAACTCCCGTTACGGATTGAACTGGCTTAAAGAAATTCTTCTCTGGAGTCGCCTTATTATTCATAGGCAACTGAGAGCTAGGCTTAACATTCTTTGAGAAAAAATTAGAGCTAGAATTTATATTCGTTTTTCCCTCGCTCCTATTCTGGCTCAGATTTTGATTTGAATTTAATGAGCTGCCAGGAATCTTGGAATTAACAATATTCGTTTTTATATTCTCTCTACTCGGTAAACTTGGAGTAGTAGCAACAGACGAATCTTGTTTTGTATTTTGTTGATTCGTCTTCATTTCAGATAACTTCACCGTATTTTGATTAGATCGCTCTGCATTTAATCCCTTTTTTTCTTTCAAAGAATTTTGGTAACTATTACTACTTCGCTTCTCCATCCCATCAGGAGAATATTTTCTTGAATAAGGTTGAAAGTTTTGAGGACTCTTGAAATTATTATTCGAGCCTTTATTTCCCTTTCCTTTGCCTTTGCCTTTGCCTAAAACTTTTTGTCCTAAGCCATAAATGATTGGAAGACTAATCAGTGCTTGTGCTCCCACTCCTGTCATTTTTATACCAACAGCATCTGCCGTACTTGCAACCGATCCTTTAATCAGCGAAAAAGTAAATGAAGGGGCCAAAAGCATAAGAAGCGTAATTCCAAAAATCCAAATTAATTGATCCATGGAAGAAACGGAAAGATTGCCATTCTCAGCTGGCATTTGAACTGAATTACCAACCAAGGCCAGGAACACAACTAAAACAAAGGGCAATAGTATGCACCAAAGACTAGATGTGATTGTTCCGGCCATAGAATGTTTTGAAACTGGAAGAAAACTTAAAACTGCCGTAATGGGAGCAAAGATAAATGTAAAATAATAAACCGTTGTATAAATCAGTTTTAAAATTAAAATGCACACTTTGCTCATTAAAAAAAGTGCTGTACCTAAAAGATCATTAAGATTTGGAATAGCTATCTTTTCAATAAAATTTGAACTTGAGTTATCAGTAGTTTTAACTTTAACTTCAGTCCATTTTCTAAGAAAAATATTATGGGGTGAGACTTCCCTAAGTAGTTCTTCTGATGCTGTAAAACTTAAATCAACGGCCTTCGTGTGAAATTCATAAAAGCACCCCATGAAAACTAAGGCCAATACTAAATTTTTAACTACTGCCATGAATTTCATATCAGTTAGAAATTCCCAAGTAAGAGCACCAACAAAGGCAACCGAAAGAAATACTTTCGCGTAACTCTCTATTCCTAATCTTAATCCTGAGATATTTGGCTCTTCTAACAAGAGCATTGATCTAATGACACCAGTATTCATAGGCTCACCTTTGAATTTCCTTTAGGCGCTCCTCCGTAAAAGCGCAGACGCTCCATTTCTTCAAGCCGTTTATCTTCCAGTTCCTCGGCCTTAAGTCGATTCGCGGTTTTTTGAGCTTTTAGCAATTCAAGCTGAATTTCAGACTGCTTTAACTGGTTTTCATAAATCAATGCTGTATTTTGCGCCGTTAACTGATTGGCCCGTCCTGCATTTTTAGCATCAATTGAATGAGTCAATTGTATTTCAGCTCTTTTCTTTTCCATATCATTGAGCTTTTTATTTTCCTCGACATAAGCAATAGTTTTTTTCTCATCACTTTTGATTTCCGCGTAATTCTTCATTAGCTCTTTTAGATCTCCCATATTGTATTTGAGATCTCGAATCGCAGTATTTAAGTCTCCAAGATTAGCGACACCTTTTTTTGCTGAAAGCTCTTCAGCTAAATAAAGAACTCTCTCGGCCCTAAAATATTGGTCCTGAGTCAATTCGTTGTATTGCTGCATTTTCTGGGTATATTTTTCAGCATTAGTTACGAGCTTTTCTAATTCATTAAGTTGACTAGCTGTCGTTGTCACTAGTTGAATCATGATGGCCGTATCGGCCCCGATAATAGCAAAACTCGATATTGGAAATAATAAACACAGTATAAATATAAACTTCATATTCTCGCCCCTGTTAAAAGATAAACATATTGATCAAAAATTTCTTTAAACTCCAAAATCCCCACTCTTTCCTTTTCAAATTTTTCAAACTTTAAAGACTCACTCTTTTCTGTATTAAAAAGACTAAGCTCTAACTCAGTTGGATAAAAACGGACGATCTTACGAATTAGGTCTGACAAAACTAAAAACTCCGAATATTCTCCTTTTTTGGAATTAACTTTCTCTAAAAGAAGTTTCACGTCATCATTCAGATAATCACCAAGGACTTCTTGCTTAAACAAAAATTTGAAATGAGAGTTTTGATAAATGACTCTACCAAGAGGAGAAGACAGAAAGTCTTCAAGGTTTTGAGATATTGCCACAGCTGATGCCTGATGCTTTCTAAAAGTTCTAAAACTTTCGGCCACATAATCAGCATTCTTAATAAGCAATTGCCAACACTCATCAAAAACGAAAATCTTTTGACCTTCGATATTTTTAAAATACTCAATCAGATAAACAATTAAAGGCGCTTTAATATTCTCAGGATAAAGAGATAAATCACAATATGTGAGCTGATTAAAACTGGCATTATCATCAGTGAAATATTCTTTTATTTCAGAGAAGTAATACTGAATTCCGGTAAATTCTAACTCTAATTTTT
>JAURXW010000459.1 GCA_030654205.1 Bacteriovorax sp. | reverse complement strand
ATTTGTTCATAAAGAGTTTTAATTCTCGTGGCCATTTTAAATGTTACTGTTCCAGCAACAATCATAAGGTCAGCACGACGAGGAGTGGCCATAAAAGCTCCACAACCAAATCGTTCTAAATCGTATTTCGAAGCACCCGTTGCCATCATTTCAATCGCGCAACAAGCGAGACCAAAAGTCATAGGCCACAAAGAATTCTTACGACCCCAGTTTAAAAAATCATCAACTTTCATTAATACGACGCTGTCTTGCATCTCGTGCTCCTATTTTCTACGCACAAAAAATCTAAAACCTATAATTTTAATCTTACTTAAATTTACCGATGACACCGGTTCTCGTCAATGAAAAGGGCGATCATTTTAGCGACTTAATGCTATTAATTTGAGGAGAATTTATCACAACGGATTTTGAAATCTTCGAACATATTCTTATAGACGATATCTGACTCATTTTTTCCCAATGCAACATCGTTCTTAGAAGCGGGGCCTCTAGTAATTTTATTTTGCATAAGAGTCAGACGATTCTGGTCGTTTTTACAAACCCGATCCATGATATTAGTGTACTCTTTTACTGCTGCAACTGGGTATGGAAGGCCCCAAGCCGATGAAATAAATAAGGCTTCCCCCTCAGAAGCTTCTGGCAAATCTTTTTCATTCAATGAAAATTTTTCAATCTCTTTTTTAAAATTTCCAAAATGACTGCCTACTTTATAAAACTCATGAACACCCATTTCTTTAGAAATGACCCCTAATTTTTTATCAAAAACCTTTTGGCAGTTAGATCTCTCAGCAGCAATACCAGGCAATAGTTCAAAAAGAACTTGGCATTCAACCATGTAGGCATCAACTTCCCCGCCACGACCTTCAACTGTTCCTCTTATAAAATCTTTTAAAGCAAAATGATGATTGTAGGGATTAAAAGCTTCCCGGTAAGTATAATGAGTAAGTTCGTGGGCAAAATCGAGAAGTGCATCCAAAGTTTTAAGCCTACGGTTTAAAAAAACTTTAGACTTAGTTTCATAGACAACTTGGGAAGGATCATTGGCCGCAAACCGGCGTATCAAAGTTGTATCAGTGAGCGAGCCATCGCCGATGCCGATGACGTCGTAAAGAGTAAAGCCTTTTTGGGCAGCTTTTTCAGTCGCTTTATCAATTACTTTTTTTCCACTTATCGTTTTATTAAGTCCGCTTATTAAACGTTTAAAATTGTCTTCATCAGTTCGATCTTTTTTATACCACGGTTCATTGAAATTAAGAGCTTCCTCAATTTCAATAATTTTATGCTCGGCTTTTAACTGAGGCAAAAAAGAACACATAATAAAAAATAGAGGAATCGAAATCTTCATATTCTTGCCTATCGGCTATGCTTGGAGATTTCTTCAGGTTTATTCAAAGCCAAAAAGTCTTTTATTTCGATAACCAACTAAATTAGCCAACTAACAATTCCCAACAGTTGATGCCCAGCTATTCTCATGGCCAAATTCCTCCCCTAGTATTAAACGAAGATTACAAAAACTTTATTTTCAAGGATGAATATAATGAAATTTTTCTTAAGCATGTTACTACTATTTTCTTTCCATTCCGCCATGGCCCAAAGCAAGCCCAACGATTTAATTGTGAAACTAAAACCAGGATTTTCTCTTCCTAAATTAAAAAATGTAAAAAATGTTCAAAATCTTTTTGAAAATGTTTATGTTTTAAGAACAAAAAACTTGGAACTCTTAGAAGCTGAACTAAAAAATAATTCAACTGTTCTTTATATTGAAAGAAATTTTAAATCTGAGAGAAAGTCACTTCCTATCCCATTTACTCAAGAAAATATCAAAAGCAGTTCCAATCTTTTGGATTCACAATTCAATGATCCACAAATTGGGAAAATTTGGGCCTTTAATGACGCTGATAAATTTGGTATTTCAGTCAACACTGCTTACAAAACTTACGGAACAAGCAATACAACTCCAGTGATCGTAGCAGTCGTTGATACAGGTGTTGATGTTAACCATGAAGATTTAAAAGATATAATTTGGATCAACAAAAATGAAATTCCTAACAACGGTATTGATGATGATGGAAACGGTTATATCGACGATATCAATGGTATAAATACGCTAGTAAGAGATTCAAACGGGAAAGCAACCGTTAATATAAAAGACACTCACTCACATGGAACTCATGTTTCTGGAACGGTAGCGGCTAAGCAAAATAACGGGGTAGGAATAGCCGGAATTGCCTCAAATGTTAAAATAATGGGAATTAGAACTGTTCCAAATGATGGTGATGAATCCGATGTTGATGTGGCCGAAGCATTCATTTATGCAGCAAGAAATGGCGCCAGAATTATTAATTGTTCATTCGGAAAAAGTGCTAATGAAGGCCGCCAATTAATACCTGATACCTTAAAATATATTGGTGAAAAATATGGAGTTTTAGTAATCGCAGCTGCTGGAAATGACTCATCTAATATCGACAAAAATCTGACTTATCCCGCAAGTTTTAATAACGATAATTTATTAATAATTGCTTCAACTACTGATTCTGGAAAAATGAGTTATTTTTCTAATTACGGTAAAATTAACGTTGATGTGGCCGCTCCTGGTTCTGATATTTATTCAACAGTTCCTGGCAATAAATATGCCTATATGTCTGGTACTTCTATGGCCACGCCAACAACTGTTGGTGTAGCCGCTGAAATACTAGCTCATAATCCAAACTTAACTGTTTCTCAATTAAAAGACGTTTTAATTAAATCAGTAACCAAGATTAGCAGCTTTCAAACAAAGATGGTCTCGGGAGGAAGAATAGATTTGTTAAATGGATTAGAGCTCGCCAGAACAATTAAATAATTAATTTGGAGCTGAGTTGCTTGACTCAGCTCCATTATCTCCTTCATCTTCATTATCAAACTTTATATCATAAAATTCTTTTGATTCTTCCGTTGAGCTTTCTGTTGAAATGACCTTAGGGATATTACTCGCACCGAGAAGTGGCTGGGCCACACCTCTTCCCATAATTTTACGCTGACGTTTTAGAATATAAGCCGAAGGTTTATTAATTTTAAACTTGATAGGATTTGGCAAAACGGAGGCAATTAAAGCCGATTCACTAGAAGATAAATTTTTAGCTTTTTTGTGAAAATATTTTTGTGAAGCTGCCTCAACACCGTAAACATTAGGCCCCAATTCAATAACATTTAGATAAACTTCCAAAATACGCTTTTTACTCCAAAGTGTTTCAATCAACACTGTAAAATAAACTTCCATCCCCTTACGAAGCCAGCTCCGTGAAGGCCATAAAAAAACATTTTTAGCGGTTTGCTGAGAGATAGTACTCGCGCCTTTTTGTTTTTTGTGAGTTTTATTAAATTTAATAGCTTTTTCAATAGCTTCATAATCAAAACCATT
The DNA here is from genome assembly GCA_030654205.1 of Bacteriovorax sp. GTDB lineage: Bacteria > Bdellovibrionota > Bacteriovoracia > Bacteriovoracales > Bacteriovoracaceae > Bacteriovorax. The sequence goes on along the minus strand of JAURXW010000459.1, from coordinate 383 downwards.
ATGAATATAAAACTTTGCATCTTCGGCCTTGATTACTGCCTGCTGCATTGATTTTGCAATCTGCTCAACTGGCACCCATTTTTTTTCAATTGAAATTGGTCCATTATCAAAAAGATTAAGCGTACTTTTCCAGGCCATTAAAGGAGTGTAAGCAACAGGAACAAATCGATAAAGAAGCACGCTACTAATACTGATAATAAAAAAAACCAGAAGAATTTTAAAAAATAATTTAAAAATATATTTTAATTTAATATCGCTGAAAAAACTCATGGCCAAAGTATGAATTGAGCGAAGTAAATTGACAAGATTAAATGGTAGTCAAATAAGTTTTACACTATGCAAATTATAGTAATTATATATTTTATATTTTCTTGGTTCGAGCG
>JAURXW010000455.1 GCA_030654205.1 Bacteriovorax sp. | reverse complement strand
ATCTACTTGACCAAAATCAAAACCTATCTCAAACCCGTGACCTTTTAATCCCCCAGCTGGTGACTGGCAAAAGAGGATTAAAGTAGTGAATACTCTATTTCAAAGATTATTCATCCAGAAAACCTCAGCAAATGCTGGGGTTTTTTGATAGAATCTAATAAAAAATAATCATAACTAAGTAAAAGCAGTATGATACTTGCATAGCTTCTATTGGTATGCTATACTCTAAGAGGAAAAGTCAATGTGTTAAGTATTATAAGTTTTAAACTTACTATTTACTATGACAAATAATGAACATAAGTTAGAGGATTTATTTTCAGATGCAGGCCCGTTTAACGAATCAGATGTGGTAAAAGCCATTAAGCCATTTGTTTTTATCCAAAAAGATGCGAATGATGTTTATTTCCAGGAATCAAAACTTACAGTGGACGAACGAATTCTTGTCTATGGTTTAACAAAAAAACTTCTGAAGTATAAAGGCAGAATTGAAAGCGAAGTAATAACTGCTATTGAAGTCCAAAAAAAAACAGGAATAAAAAAGGGTAGCATCGACCCTATGTTTAAAAAACTTAAAGATGAAGGTTTCTTAGTTGGTAAAATAGGGTACGAAATACCGATGCTCAAAGTATCAGAAATAATTAAAATAATTAATAAAAAAGCATAATTCTATGGATAACAAAAATACAATTGAAGAGCGCGTGAGTAAGTTAGAGATTCGTGTTTCCGAGCTTGCATCTTTATTAAATAAAAACGCAATAAACATAACGGAGAAACTCCCAAATACAAAAAAACTTTCAGTAACAGAATTTTTAAGCACGAAGATGCCTCATAGTGATGTGCAAAAAACACTAGCTATTGCCTATTATTTGGAAAAATACGAACACTTGAATTCATTTAATGTAGATGATATAAAAAGTCATTTTAGGCTCGCAAGACAGCCACTCCCTCAAAATGTAAATGACAAAATTAATATAAATATAAAGAAGGGGTATATTATGGATGCTGAAGAAAAAAAGGATAGTAAGAAAGCGTGGATAGTTACTAATTCTGGTCTAGAAATCGTTGAGAGTGGTTTTAAAAATAAGGAATAATATGACTGACGAACTAAAAATCTCAGCCTCTATTGATGTTCATGCATTAGCCGACTTGCAAGCTAAAGCTCTATGGGTCTTAGATAATATAACGGATGACAATGAAGATAGATTTTCTGCAATTACTATTTCTGATTATTTAATCGAAAAGTGTGGTTTTAATACATCAAGGCAGGCGATTACATTTGCTCTAAAGAGGGATAAAAAGATCTGTAATAAAAATAGAGATGGGTATAAACTGATGGAGTATGGACGCAAGAAATTGTTGGAACAAACTAGAAACAATGTTATTTTTATTGAATCAGGAAAGCCTTTTTCCGCTAAAAATATTGCTTTAAAAGAAGTTTTTAGTGGATTCGTTGGTACTGTTAAAATTTGTGATCCATTTGTAGATATTTATACTCTTGATATTATTTTTAAAAATATAGACAAAAAATCTCCTGTTAGCATCTTGACGGCAAACGTAATTGACAGACCAAATGGAACATTTAGACGTCACTTAGAGGAACTAAAACAAGAAGGTTTTAAAATTGAAGTAAAAATTTATAAAGAATCAACTTTACATGACCGTTATATGATGGACGATAAGTCATTTTGGTTGTCTGGCAATAGTCTTAACCATCTTGGCAAAAAAGAAAGCTTTTTAATTCTTCTTGGTAGTGATATTTATCAAAGTATGAATTCTGTGTTTAGTAATCGGTGGAAAGTAGCGCTACCTATATAATATGAACCCATTTAGTGAGGACAATTTAGTGGAGCAGACCGTGGTTAAGATGATTAAAAAAATATGGGGGGATCCGCCAGCTGGCGGACAGGCTTTGAATTGCCACATCAATGCTTTTAGCGATGAAAATGATTTATTGCTTGGCCGTGAACATCAGGGCGAAGTGGTGCTCAAAAAATATTTATTGCCGGCGTTGCAAAAACTCAACCCCGGCTTATCCGCTGACGCGCTTATACAAGCGATGGACGCAATTACTCGCGACAGGTCTAATTTGAGCTTGGTAAAAGCCAATCAAGAAATTTATAAATTATTGCAGGGTGGCGTGAATGTCAATGTTGCCAAGGAAAACGGCGAGACAGGAACCGAGCGAGTAAGGTTTTTTGATTTTTCCGCCCAAGGCGGACAAAGCAATAACCATTTTTTGATAGTGTCGCAGTTGTGGGTAGTGGGCGAAATGTACACTAGGCGGCCTGATGTGGTGCTTTTTGTAAATGGTATTCCTCTGGTTTTATTGGAGCTTAAGGCCTCGCACAAAAGCTTGGTGGACGCGCACCGCGACAATATCCGTGATTACAAAGACACCATTCCCAAACTTTTTTGGTACAATATGGGAATTATTATTTCCAACGGTATTGAAAATAAATTTGGCTCGCTCACTGCGCCTTATGAATTTTTTAATGAGTGGAAAAAAGCCGAGAGCGAAGAA
>JAURXW010000059.1 GCA_030654205.1 Bacteriovorax sp. | reverse complement strand
TAGCTTCTTTTGAAGAAAAATCGTCCGTTGCATCCTTGACCGCTGGGATAAAGTAGATATCTCCAAATATCCCTTTAGCTACTGATTTGAGGCCAAGGAAGTTTGTTTCCTCGATTTCGAAATTGAAAGCTACGGTGCCAGCGTTTTGTTCAATGTACTTCGTCTGGGCATCTACGATATCTTGTTTTAATAGGCGACCAGAAGCTGGTAGAAATGGGCTGAAGGGCAAGGTTTCAGCGACCTCTCTTTTTGAAAGAGTTGAGGCATTCGTTTCCCGTAGCCATTCATCGATTGGGTTCTGTAAATATCCGCGGTATTCGAAGTTTCCCCCAACGTAAGCAAATTTCCTGACCGTTATTTTTTCGTCTGCGGTTAAGTATTTCTTGAACGTTGTCTTGTCAATGTCGTCGAGATCACAAAAAGTGATTTCGACGAATAGCTCTTGAGCGCCATTATTAAAGTCTAAATCTTGCGGCTTAACTTCTCCAAAGAAAAAGAGGAGCGCGGAAAGAACATTCGACTTTCCGTGATTGTTCTGGCCGATGAAAATCATCAAATCCTGAAAAACAATATCCAGATATTTGATCGAACGCCAATTGGAAATGGAGATTGATTCAATTTTCACAGATGTACCTCTTGAGGGTTGGGTGCATTACTCATTAGTTTTGATTTCTTCTTCGAGAACCTGGCGAATTCCATCTCGCGTAATTTGCGTGACCACTCTACGATTTATAACAATTTTTTCAATTTTTCTGCCATTAACTTTGTCGTACAGCCAAGCCGCCAACAAGCCAAGTTCAACATTTGTGCTGGCATCGACAATAAATTGAAGAACCTCTGGGAACCCAAGCGCTTTGCGCATAAGTGTACCCTCATACTCAATCTTGAGTCCGTCAGGAGTCTCAACAATGGTACCTGATGTCAGAGAGCTCCCAACGCCAGCCAGATCAAAGCCAAGTTTTTTGTCGTGCGTTTCAATGTCAATTCTGATCATGATGGCTAGTACCTAACAGTTCAGCTTCTAATAAATTAACACTAACAGCAGGACGCGTGCCATTCAGCATCCAGCGCTCAAACGGGCTGCTATCCATGCCTGCAGGCACATACCAAACCTTATTGTTTAAGTCGAACTTAGCACCCAATGCTTCCGCACTATCTTTCTGCGCAAATGGGACGTTGAGTGCAATATTGGTTTCGGTTTATGGCATAAAAATATAATTTTGATGCTATTAATACGTATTCAGTTAATTAATGACGTTTATTCTGTTTTCAGTTGAGCGGGTTGCGATATATGAGAAGCCTTAAGATTGTTCATAGTTTAACGCAATTTAGCTAACTATTCTTTTAGTTGCTTGCTTAGAGTTTCCACTAGTAGAGTTTTTGTATAATTAGAATCACTATTTCAATCGAATACGCATTATCTGAGGAGAGTTTAAATGTATCTTTCCAGAAGTCAGCTTTATGATCTTGTGTGGAGCAAACCAATTACCACTTTAGCAAAAGAGTATGGTTTCTCTGATGTTGGATTTTCAAAAATATGTCGTCGGCATAATATTCCTTTACCTCCACGGGGGTACTGGGCAAGAGTTGGTGCAGGCTTAAAAATTTCAAAACCAGAACTGCCACATCCACACAGGGATGATTCTGTTTATATTCCACCAAGAACTGCCATTACTGATGATGAGATTCTTCGGAAGAAAAGACAATTAGATAAAGTTAAATCTGAAATCGAGCAGATCGGTAACATTACAGTCCCGGATCAAATTTCTAGTCCACACAAATTCACTAAAAACACTCGGCTATATTTTGAGAAGCTCATCAAAAAAATAGAGACTGCTAAAAAGTCAAAGTCCATTCCCAATAATTATCTTTCAATTATCAACTCAGTCTACCGTGGTCGATTAGTGTGTCATGAAAGTAATTGTTTTGATGCATCAGTTTCTGAAGCTCTTGTTAATCGTGCAATCAATTTTCTTGATGTCCTCGTTAATGAGCTTGAGAGCAGGGGATTTAAAATTAAATCAGTTCATGATGAAAAAGCTGGTGATTATGTTGTCGCCATAAAAAGTGACGAATATATTAGCTTCAAAATATCAGAAGGCTACAAATACGAGGTTCTTAAAAAAGCCCCGAAAGAAATGTCTGAACTAGAGCGTTTGCTATATTCAGACAAAAAGCCTATCCCCACAGGAATACTTACGTTTTCCGTCTATGCACGCGAAACTAAAATTGGCAAAAACTGGACTGATGGTAAAAGACTTATCGAAACTGAATTGCCTGCCATTATTAATGAGTTTATTAACCTAGTTCCAAGACAAAAGCAGCTGAGAATAGATGCGGAGATTCGAGCTGAACAGCGCAAAGAAGAGGCAAGACTGTTAAACGAAAGGGAGAGCAAAAGATATTTTGATAAATCAATTTATGATGAAGCTATGAAAGAGGCACAAATTTTCAAAGCCCATCAAGAGCTGGAAGCGTATCTCAATCATTTAGGGGAGCTATTTCTTGCGAAAAATGATAGTTTTACTGAGCAGGCAATTGCTTGGTTTTCAACAGTTCGAAAGGTTGCATTGGTTCAAAACCCCGTAGATAGAAGGCTTGAGTGGTTGGGTCCGCATTAAAGTTTAGAAAATATGAAAAAGCCGTACAGTCATAGTGTTAATTTTTTCTTATGGTCTAAAGCGGAAAGACAATCCGCATTTTTGAAATCATGTGAAGGGTTGAGCCTGGAGGATGCTGTTAATAAAGCAAAACTATTTCAAAATGTGAATCGTAAAGATTTTAAAATTATCAAGATGGTTGGCTAGTTGAGTTAGTCTTATTTTAATCTTAAATGCAGTGTGCAGCATATTCACGTAGATTACTTCAAATGCGTCATTTCACTTTTATAAGCGAATTCTTGATACCGCTTGGTACGTGACCTGTTGCTACATGTTGACTGGCTGATTCACAATGCTTACTTTGATCGTCAAAGAAAATATCTGCATCAAATGCCTTTAGAAATGGTCCTTTATCAAGCCCGCCTAAGAATATTGCTTCATCAATTCGAATATTCCAATCTCTCAAAGTGCGAATGACCCGTTCATGTGCGGGTGCAGATCTTGCCGTGACTAAAGCCGTGCGAATAGGCATTGATTCAGATGGATAATATGATTGAATATTATGCAGCATGGCTAAGAAGTTTTTAAACGGTCCGCCGGACAACGGCGTCTTGGCTGCTTTAGTTTCACTCGCTTCAAATGCGTCTAGACCTTGCTCCTGAAATACCCGTTCAGCTTCATCAGAAAATATTACGGCGTCACCGTCAAAAGC
>JAURXW010000431.1 GCA_030654205.1 Bacteriovorax sp. | reverse complement strand
TGATAATTGGTAAAGCTGCCCAAATCGCCGGCAACGCTGGCGTGATTGGAAATGTTGCTGACGGTGAAACTGTTGGTGGATTCCCCGCTCGCGATATCAAAGAATGGATGAAAGGAGTGGCGCTCGTGCGTAAACTTTCTTTGCAAAATACAGAAAATAAAGAAAACAAATAAGTCGTGGGAGTTTTATGATTTTAAATACTGATCAGGTAATGCAAATTCTTCCTCATCGTGATCCTTTTCTTTTTATTGATTCAGTGGAATCCGTAAAAATACCAGGAAGAACTCTTGCCGAGGGAGAAACGGTAGAACTCAAAGAACTGATTGATGCAGAAGTCGTGGCCCATTATAGAACTAAGAAAGATCACGCCATTTTTAAAGGGCATTTTCCGGATTATCCAATTTTTCCAGGAGTCGTTCAAGTTGAAATGATGGCGCAGGCTACGAGCTTTATCGTACTTTTGCTTTACCAAGATCCAATGGCGATGAAAATGGATGTAGCTTTATTGTCGATCAACGAAGCAAAATTTAGAAAACCAATTTTCCCAGAAATGGATTTAAAAATTGTCACGCGTATTTTAAAACTCAGAGGACCAATGATGACGAGTGAATGTAAACTTTATCATAACGATCAACTCATGAGTGAAGTGACAGTGATGGCCTCGCTTAAAATGCAGTAAATTCAAACGTAAATTAACAAGGAAGAGTTATGATACACCCAAGTTCGCTAATTGATCCACAAGCTAAAATTCATGAAACTGTAAAGATTGGCCCATTTTGTATTGTAGGCCCAAATGTAGAAATTGGTGCCAATTGTGTTTTAAAATCACATATCGTAATTGATGGTCATACAACTATCGGCGAAGGAAATATTTTTTTTCAAGGCTGCTCAATTGGTGCTCCTCCTCAAGATACTTCATATAAAGATGAGCCTACTCGTACAGTCATTGGAAACAATAATACTTTTCGAGAATACGTCTCTATCCATCGCGGAACTTTAAAAGAAAATAGTATTACTCAAGTTGGAAATAATTGTTTTTTTATGGCCTATGTTCATGCAGGTCATGATGTTGGTGTTGGAAATAATGTCGTCATAGCAAACTCTACAAATTTTGCAGGCCATGTGAAAATCGGTGATCGAGTTATTATTGGTGGCGGTACAAATATTTCTCAATTTGTAACTCTTGGAAGAGGAGCCTATATTGGTGGTGCTTCGGCCATTGATCGCGATATTCCAGTTTTCTGCACGGCCATGGGTAATAGAGTCTACTTAAAAGGAATAAATATCATTGGCCTTCGTCGCCAAGGATATACAAAACAAGAAATTTCTGAAGTGGTAGATTTTTACCGAACAATGGAATCATCTGCACTTTCTCCACGGGCATTTGTCGATCATGCTGAATTTATGGCCGAATTTAAAGACAACCGCGTGGTTCAAGAAATGGTTGAACAAATTAAGAAAACAGAAATAGGAATTGCGCCTTTTAATTCATAGGAAATTAATGAAAAAAATTAAAATTGCCATTATCGGTTATGGCCATCTTGGCAAGTGGCATGCAGAAAAAGCGACGGACTTTCCTGAATTGGCAGAATTAAAATATATCGTTGAAAAATTTCCTGCAGGAATAGAAGCCGCGAAAGCAGCTCATCCTGGAGTTAATGTTGTCGATGATATCTCAAAGGCCATACACGATATAGATGCTGCTTTTGTCGTGACTCCAACATCATTTCATTTTGAAATTGTTGAATATCTTCTACAAAATAATAAACATGTTTTTTGTGAAAAACCTTTAACTGAAACAACTTCACAAGCATTAAAACTTCAGGCAATTTTAAAGGAAAAAGATCTTGTCTTACAAGTTGGGCACTCTGAACGTTTTCATCAAGCTTGGGAGAGAAAAGAAAACTACAAACAATTTTTCAATTCGCCGGCACATATTACCTTGAAGCGAGTTGCTCCTTTCAAAGGTCGTGCTACAGATGTTGATGTCGTTCAAGATTTAATGATTCATGATTTAGATTTATTAGTTTATCTTTTCGGTGAAACACCAATAAGTGTTGAATCAGTCGGTTTTAAAATGAGAACCAACCGCTACGACTATGTTTCATCCAATTTTAAATTCAAATCAGGACATCGTGCGACTATAACGGTGGGAAGAAATCAAACTAAAGAAGTAAGAGAGCTCGAAATTTCTAATAAAGCCGGGACGTTGTTAGTTGATTTAATGAGAAATGAAATTCAAGAAGCCTTGGGTGCTCAACCTGGCCCTGAATTTGTAAGTTTAGATAAATACGAAAAACGAGATCATCTTTTACTAGAGCATAAACATTTTTATGAATCTATCACTCATCACCTAAAGCCTATTGTTTCATTGGAAGACGGACTATTAGCGGTAAGATTAATTGATAAAGTTATTGAAAGCGTAGAAAGTGGAAAAGAGGTTTTAATCTAATGAATTTGATTGGAAAGTCTTGTCTTATTATAACGGGTGAAAAATCCGGTGAAGAACACGCACTCAGTTTTTTTAAAGAACTCAAATTTAATTCTCCCGATACAAAGTTTTTTGGAGTTGGAGGCAGTGACTTACAAGCTCAAGGTGTGGAGTTACTTTATAATTTAAAAGATTTTTCTTCTTGGGGTTATAGTGGCGTACTGTTTAAAATTCCTTTTTATATAAAGGCGATGAATCGCATTTTGGATGAAGTGGAAAAAAGAAATTGCAAGGTCGCCATCCTTATTGATTACCAATCTTTTAATTTAAAATTGGCCGGGAAACTAAAAGCACGTGGAGTAGAAGTTCTCTATTATGTGGCACCACAGGCATGGGCGTGGAAAGAATATCGAGTCAAAAAACTAAGTGAGTATGTAAATACACTTTTTACGATTATTCCGTTCGAAAAAAAATGGTTTTTAGATCGTGGAGTAAAAAAAGTTATAAGTATCGATCATCCACTTTGGACAACCTATGAAAAAGAATTAAGAAATTTTTCATCAAATATTTTTGCTACAGAATCTAAAAAGGCTTTGCGCTTATTGCTTCTTCCTGGATCGCGCCACTTTGAAGTCGCGTTATTACTACCAGAATTTATCGAAAGCCTTAAGCTATTGGCCAAAGAAATTCCCATTGTAGTCTCAATCGTTAAGTCATCGAGTGTCTCAGAGGATTTATACGCTCCGTTTAATCAATATTTTGATAAAATTTATTGTAATGAGGAATTAATATCTGCCTTATCAGAAGCCGACTTTGCCCTGGCCTCAAGCGGAACGGTGACATTAACATGCGCGCTTTTTGAAGTGCCTACCGTTGTTTGTTATAAAACTACATTGCTCAATCAATTTATCTTTGAGGCCATAGTTCGCTACAAATGGTTTATAAGCTTAGGCAATATCGTACAAAATCGTTTGGTTTTTCCTGAACTTCTTCAGGATGAGGTGAGTAGTTATAATATCGTGTCTCATTTTAAATTTTGGTATTATAATAATAGAGATTATCGTGAGCTAAAAGAGCAGTTAAAACAGACTAAAAACTTAGTCAGGGGTGAGGGAGTTGATATTCCTCAGTACATAGCAAACGTAATTAATTATTCATATGCAAAAAAACCAGATTCCTTTTCTTAAAAAATTATTTTTGGCCCCCTTATCTTGGATATGGGGATTAATTTATTATTCTCGCCGTATTTGTTATGACTACGGAATCTTTAGACAAAGATCTTTTCAAGTTCCAATAATTTCAGTTGGCAATCTCACATTTGGTGGTACTGGCAAAACTCCTTTTACACTTTGGTTGGCAGAGTATCTCTACTCAAAAAATAAAAGGGTTATGATTTTAATGAGAGGTTATAAAGGCCGCTTGGAAAATTCCAGTGGACTTTTGCATTCAGGACAAACGATAAATCCGGATGCTGGTGACTATGGTGATGAAGCACTTCTTTTTGCAAGACGACTAAAAGATGCTTCAGTAGTAGTAGGAAAAAAACGGAGTGAGAATTTAGCATTTTATTTTCCTAAAGTTGAGCCCGACGTCGTTCTCTTAGAAGATGGACATCAGCATATTAAAATAAAGCGCAAGCTTAATATCGTTTTATTTGATGCTCTTATGCCTTTAACAAATTATAAGGTGGCCCCTCTCGGTTATATGCGGGAAGGATTTCAAGCACTCAAAGATGCAGATCTAGTTGTGATCGGTAGAGCAGACTTGGTAAAAGCTGAAAAAATTAGAGCGTTAAAAAAATTAATAATTCCTCATCTTCCTGTTGGAATTCATTTTGCAGAAGTTGGTTTTCGACCAAACGGATTTTATAATTCTTCTAACGATATGGTTTATACACTTGATCAAATAAGAAATCGCAAAGTTATTTGTGTCGCGGGAGTTGCTAATCCCAAGTCCTTTTATAAATTATTAGAAGATTTGGGGGCCGAAATACTAGTTACTGAATCATTCCCAGATCATCATTATTTTAAACCAGATGAAATTAATTCTTTGTTGGCATATGCCAAAAGTGAAGATGCCTTAATTGTAACGACTGAAAAAGATATTGTTCGTATAAAGAAAATTGTTAGCGATGAAAGTATTGTTTTTTTAGAAGTGGATATTCACTTTTTATCAGGTGAAGAAGAAACTAAAAAAATTGTGGATTCTTGTTTTGAAAATATTTATTAATATTATAAATTTAATCATGGATATCTTATGAACTCTAGGGCCTTACTTACATTGATTTCATTGCTAATTCTCAGCTCGTGTGGGAGTTTTGAAAATGAAAAAAGCAGTTTACTGACAAAAACAGAGAGTAAAGATTTAGTTAATACATTTGATATTAACAAGGATCAAGCGGCCCTTTATAAAGAAAAAGATCCTGGTACCGAAGTTGTGCCTCCCGTTGAAGTCAAACCAGAAGTGGCCCCAGTACAAAAAACGGGTGGTAAAAAAAATAAAGGAAAAAAACTTTCCAAGCAAGAGAAAATAGAAATTATTCCCACGTCACCAGCAGCAGCTTTTAGCTACCCATCAGACTATCCACAAGACTTAAAAGATTACGATGCTGTTTCCAAAAGTATATGGGAAAAATTCAAACCGATGTTTTTTCAAGGTGAACAGTCAATTATGTCCATTTCATACCTGGGAGTGACAGCAGGTTATATAACAATTTCATCAAAAGATATTGTCAAAATTAACGATAAAATGGCCTTTCATTATTATGCTCGTTTTAAATCAAAAGATGCTTACCGTTATTTTTACTGGCTTGATGATAATATTGAAACATTTATAGAGAAATCAACTTTTCTTCCAATGAAGTACTCACTTATTCAAAGAGAAAAAAAACAAAATGTAGATGATCTTGAACTTTTTGATTATAAAAAATTAAAAA
>JAURXW010000526.1 GCA_030654205.1 Bacteriovorax sp. | reverse complement strand
CAAAAAATTAATTTTTAAACTACTTTTTAATTTTAAGGGTATTCATTAGGGAATCATAAGGTTTTCTAAAGTGACCTCTTTGATAATATTGGCGCTTTTCATTAAGTTTATTTATTACTTGCTCACTATTAAAATCATATTCCCAAAGTAGATCAGCTGTTAAATCGGCCAAATGCAGGCTTGCACTTAAAGGGTGAATACTATTAAAATTAAGTTTATTGGGAAATCCTCTTCCATCAGGTAGCTCGTGATGTTCCAAGATAAACTGTTCAACTCCTGTCGCAATTGAGTCAAAATGTTGTGCCAAATGTGAAGATTCCTCTGGGTGACTTAAATAATTTTTTTTCTCATCGTCTGTAAGTTCATTTAATTTATTATCAGTAATAACTTTGTCGATTAGTGAATCTGGAAGTGAGAAATCATGCAGTAGTGCAGCTACGCACATTTTATGTAAAGTCGATTCTGAATTCCAGGTTAGTTCATGCAGAATAGAAACGATAATGTAACTAACCAGTCGGGTATGGTCTGTGTTTAGTTTTCTAAAGTTTTGAAATTTATTTAAATAACTTTCTAGCTCTGAAGAAGAAGCAATCATTTCGAGCTGAAGGTTTACAATTTCATCAGCAACTTTTAAGATTCCTTTATTAAAGCCACACGTTAGTAAATTACTTTTTAAAACTTCAATGGCTTTATTCGTGAGCTGAGATTTTTGAACATCATCAATTTTATTTTTTTTAACTTTCATCAGAACGCTAAGAGTACTGGTTACTGAATCACTATATTTTGAAATTTCAGATCGATTAATATAGAAATGAGTAACACCTTTCATAATGAGCTTTTGAATTAGACGACTTTCAAACACTTCATTATTGTTAATAATTTTTACATATTTTCCATCTCGAAGTCTTAAGAAGATATCACAGGGGACACTATTAATTTTCATAAAAGAGTCAGATCTTGTTGCTATTTTTTCATCGTTATTTTGTGAAGGCCGGTTGTAAATTTTTAAAAGATCACTCTCTCCACCAGTACACCATTCGATTTTTTCAGTAAGCTCACTTAAGGAAACGGGCTTTAAAAGGAGTGCGTTTCGAACGTGGGAGTCAAAAAAATTGCTAAATTTTTCGTCACTTGAACAATCAAGACCAGATAAGATAATAAAAGGTATTCCTAACATTTGGCCACTGACAAAAGCAAAAATATCAGCTCCACTTATATTGCTTAATTTATAATCTGAGATTACCAAGTCGAATCGCTCTGGTGCTAATTTGAGTTCCTGCAAAGCCTTCTGCCCGTTTTCATGGTAGGTAATTTCACTTAAAGGGAATCGATCTGAAATCATCACAATATATATTTCGGCAATATTAGGATCGTCTTCAACATAAAGTATTCTCATACTTAATATTATAACTATAGATTTTTTAAATTACCAAACATATATAGTGAAATAGTGAACTTGATAATTTCTTGATTTGGATTATTACAATGCCCGGCCTCTCTATTATAATGGGAAATAATATTTAATTCAAATGGAAGATGTTCCTACCAGGTAAAAGAGAGTGAAGCGGAAGATCTATTTTTTTAATTCATTAAGAAATAAAATTGCTAAATATTTTGTAATATTTTTTAGTTTTTTCGAGTATTGATTGAAGGTTTGAACCCTGCACAATGTATTCGTTGGCCCCAGATGAAATAATATCGCTAATTTCTTCAGTTTGATTTTTTTGAGAAATAAATATGATTGGTAGCTCATTTTTATTTTTATGTGTTCTGGTCAGTGAAATAATTTCCTGGGCAGGCATGTCTTGCATATTTTCGTGAACAATGACTAGGCTTATATTATTATCACTCTGCTCTAAAAGGTTTAAAAGATGAAAGCCTCCCTCACAAAACTCAACAGTGAAGTTTTGCATTCTCAGGGCGCTCGCAAGATTGTTACGATAAATAATTTTCTCTGTAGCAATTATGATTTTAAATTCTTTTTCTATTGAAATAGCCAATTCTTTTTTCCTAGTTTTTATCTCAATAATTATGTAATTAATGACTAAGCATTAAAGATATCTGGATCAGCTTACTTAGATTTTTATAGATAATTGATTGAATGGCGTCCATGATTTTTTTATTGTACCATCAAATCTAAAGCTTTCAAGTTGCTTTGTAGTTTTGTCAAAAAAATATCTGATCGTGATTTTTCTTTGGAAAATAAATGCCATAAACTTTAGATTTAACAATATGAACTATTTTTTAATATAAAAAGAGCCAGATAATTCATTTGCTAATGCAACTTCAATGTCACTAAATCTTTCACTGTAGGTTATTTTACAGCAAAAAGGATAAATGCACTTTAAACTTAGAGTAAGTTTTTCTTAAATAATTATTCTAAGTACTAGTTCACTCAAGCTTGTAACTTGAGGCAAATAAAACCTCTCAATTAAAGGCATTTCTAAAAAATAATTATGCTAAAATGTGATTTTAATTTAGTTTTTGTCCTGTTCTCCACGAAGTTTTCAATGCGTGATCGTAGTGAAATTCTTATTATGGTAGTAGATAATGAAGATGGAATTGGTTAAAATATAATTATTGACTTAGAGAGAGTCTAAAAGTGAACCTGATAAACATTTTCACCTAATCTCATTTGGGGAATTATCGTTATTTCTGGTGCCTGTCTTGCTGTTTTTATAGCAGTCCTTCTTGTAAAAAAACCTCTTGCAAGTTTAAATAAAATTTCACAAAGTCTCAACCACTCTGGAAATCAAGTTAATACTGCAGCATCTCAAATCGCTTTGGCCTCCGAAGAATTGTCTCAGGCCACAACAGAGCAGGCGGCTTCGCTACAAGAAACTTCCTCGTCTATTGAAGAAATTAGCTCAATGATCAACGCCAATACTTCCAATGCAAAACAATCTTCAGTGGTTTCAGAGCAAAGTTTAAATTCGGCCCAAAGAGGAAAGCAAGTTGTTGATCATATGATTAAAGCAATTAGCGATATTAATTCTAGTAATATTGGAATTATGGATCAAATTAATGAAACAAATCAAGAAATTGAAAATATTGTAAAAATTATTAATGAAATTGGTTCCAAAACTAAAGTTATTAACGATATTGTTTTTCAAACGAAACTTCTTTCATTTAATGCTTCAGTTGAAGCCGCAAGAGCAGGTGAGCAAGGAAAAGGTTTTGCTGTTGTCGCAGAAGAGGTCGGTAATCTGGCAGCAATGAGCGGAGCAGCGGCTTTAGAGATAACAAGTATGCTGGATGGAAGTATTAAAAAAGTTGAAGGTATTGTTAGAGACTCTAAGGAAAAAATTGGAAAGTTAATATTAACAGGTAAAGAAAAAGTAGACATCGGAACGCGAATTGCTCATGAATGCGAAGATGTTTTAAATGAAATCGTAAGTTCAGTAGCTAGTGCCTCAAAAATGGTTGCCGAAATTTCTACGGCCAGTCAAGAACAGGCCCAAGGGGTTCATGAGATTACTAAGGCGATTGCGCAACTTGACCAAGTGACACAACAAAATACAGCGAACTCGGCCGAGTCGGCCAATTCTGCTGTTATGTTATCGTCTCAAGCCGAAGTACTTAATTCTCTTGTTCAAGGTCTAGGGCAAATCATTGATGGTGGAAATCTCAAAGTTGCATTGGTTCAGGTGAAGAAAAAGGCAGGATTAAAAAAAGATCACATGCCTCATAAATCAAAAACAATCACTCAAAAAGATTCAGTAAATGATAGTGCCAAGAGCGCACTGCCATCGAATGAAGACAAAAGATTTGAGGATGTATAAGTTTTATTACGCAACTTCTATGATTAAAAATTCTGCACCAAAATTGCCAACTTCAATATTGATGGACTCGTTATCTGAAAAAGCAATAGCGTCTCCAGATTTAAATTGCAGGGCATTTATAGAAATTTCCCCTTTAATGATTTGAATCCAAAAATTTGTAAAAAGCTTAGGCGCAAAATTTAATGTTTCATTTTTATTATAACGTCCCAACCAAAACTGGGCATCAGCATTGAGCCCGACATCACTGTTTTGATGCTTCATAGGCGATGCTATTAATTTCAAAAAATTATAATCTGTAGGATTAAAAACAATTTGTTGATCGTATCGCGGTTTTAATCCTTGGGCATTTGGTTGTACCCAGATTTGAAGTAAATGGGTTTGTTCACTATTTTTATTATTGTGCTCACTATGAGTAATTCCTGAGCCCGCACTCATTACCTGAATTTCTCCGGGTTTAATAATTCCCAAATTTCCCATACTGTCCTGATGTTTTAATTCTCCACTAATTACGTAGGTAATTATTTCCATATCTCTATGGGGATGAGTTCCAAAGCCCATTGAGGGAGCGATATAGTCCTCATTGATAACCAATAACTGATTAAATCCCTGCCATTTTGGATCATAGTAATGCCCAAAGGAAAAGGAATGCCAAGAATTCAACCATGATATTTCATTATGGCCGCGTTCATTTGCTCTTCGGATAATCATATTAAGTCCTATTGTTAAGTATTTCTATTTAGTATTATCGCCTTTATTTAATGGGATTAAAAATCAAATTAATTTATCAGCATGATAGTCTTTTCTTATTATCCGTTTAGAATAAAAGGGATATTAATCCAGTACTTGGCGTGTTTTATAAAATAGAGGTCTTCATTAAAAAGTTATTGTGTAGGTATATCAAAATATTTCGAGAATACCTTTTAAAGAAACAAATCAAGATTAGTCATTTATTTGCTATTGTCGGGATTGTTTTATTTTTTATAATATCCCTGGCCTTTGGTTTTATATATAAATCTCTTACCAAAGATTATCTAATTGTTATGGAGCAAGAGCGCGCTATTAACTTTACTCAGTTATTGGCGAATTCAATGAATTTTGAAATTCAAAAAATAATAAAAGATGGTGATCTTTTGTCAGTGGCAGAACTTCAAAAACTCACACTTATTCCTGCAATTGACCAAGAAATCAGAACTAATATTGAAGGCCTTGATAGTATTCTAAAATTAAAAATTTTTAGTCTAAGCGGAAAAATTGTTTTTTCTACCGACCGCTCTCAACTCGGGCAAATTAAAGATCCAAGGTATAGCGGATTAAGTGTTGTTAGAACTGGAAGAATGATCAGTAATATTGAGTTTGAAGAAAAAATTAATACCATGAGAGGGGATAAGTATAATATTTATGTCCTTTCAAGTTATCTTCCTCTGAGAGACCCAAAATCAGACAAGATTATTGGATTAATCGAAGTCTATTCCGATCTAACTTCGGCCATGGCAAGGATATCTCAAAATGCTAATTTATTAACAATGATTAGCTTATTATTATTTGGATTAATTTTAGTTGTGATTTTTTTTATTTTGAGAAAAGCTGAAAAGATTGCGCTTGGACAAGCAATTACTATTCAAGAAAATCAGACAAGGTTAATTGCAACTTCAAAGTTGGCTT
>JAURXW010000508.1 GCA_030654205.1 Bacteriovorax sp. | reverse complement strand
ATGAGTCCTACAGATAAAGTAATAGTCGAAGCAATTTTACCATTTTCTTTTAAAATTTTCTGATCGAGAACCATCACAAATTTATTTCTCATTTCAGGACGGGCCTGAGAGACAATTTTTATTTTTTCACGATTACCAAGTTCACTTTTAAATGTGAGGCTTAAATCCAATAGAACAGGTCCAACTTTTGCTTCCAAAATCTTATTTAATCCAAGACCATTTTTAGTAATAAAATCCCATCGAGCTTCTTCGTAGAGAGTCAAGTATGAAGCGTTGTTGACGTGGCCAAAAGTATCTAAGTGTTGCTCTAAGATGATTAAGTCATATTCGTAGATTGGATTGCTCATAATATATATTCCCTCTGACTTTTAGCATTTTTTGCCAATAATAAATGGCATTTGCTCAGCTTGATTTTGGGTCTACTTTAGACGATTGAGGGTCTAAATCCAAGAGTTTAATTATAGGTGTCTAGTACTTGATGTATCCGTTTAAGAATAATTAATAAGATACCGATGAGTAGGCATATAATTAGGAGCATATCCTATTGGGAAAGTTGGGTGAAAAATGAAGATTTATATGAAGAAAAATATGATGATGAAAATAATATTTTTGGTTGGGTTGATGTTGAGTGGGACTTTTGTGTTGGCACAAGAGGCTTCAGAAACTCCCGCCGATAAGTGCATCAAGAAAAAACAGAATGCTGAAAAGGCAATTGAAGACTTAACAAGCTCACGAAAAGTTGGAAAACTTGATAATCTTTATGGATCACGAGGCGTGCATTACTGTGACGATTTAACTTTAGGTAATTTTCGTGATTTATATAAAAATGGTTCTGCTACAGAAAAAGTAGAAAAATGGAAAGACTATTTAACATATTCAAAAACTTGCATGACGGATATTTGCGATGATAATAAATATAAAGCATGCATCGACAAATTAAAACCCATCGCTGCGAGTTGCGACGCTGCTGCCTACATTGTCTCGGCCTTTGATCGCGACTGGAATGCAGGATCAGATAAACCAGTTGATGGCGGTACCCCAAAAATTACATGCAAACGAGTCGGAGCTGAAACACTAGACTTCGATGGCTGCGTAAGTTTTGTACAAAACGGCGAGCTAATGGATGTTGCTCAAACTGTTGTGCAAAAAGGCCAAGAGGTTTATTTCGCAGACAAATCAATGACCGCTCAAGCAGAAGCTGCTCAAAGCACAAACACTGCAACAGCTGGTTTAACTGCTTTAAAATCTAATGTTAAAGGTCAGCAAGATATTATGACTCAAAGAGCGGTTCTCGATACAGGTAAGCTTGCTGCACTGGCCACATATTATTCTGAAATTCCAAGTGTGAATACAATTTATGAAAAATGTGCATCTTATAGAACTGTTGTAAATCCTGAAGCCCCAGGCCCTGGCCCTGTTGAAATTTGTAATAACACAGCTAAGGATGAATCAAAATTTGGCTTTTTACAAAACCAAACCGCCAAAGAAAAAATGAAAGCAAAACTAGCATCCGTCGGTATCAACGTCGCCAGCGATGCAATGATGGCCTCTCTCATGGCAAAACGCGTGGGTGATCTCGACAATGCTATTGCAAAAGTAGAAACTTTTAAACCTATTGATCCACTCGCTCCTTCTGCCGATAATCTTCAATCAACTTACTGTCAGCAAAATCCTGGAGACGCTCAATGCTTAACAGGTGGGCTCGACAGAACTTTCGATGCCATGGGGGATAATATGATTACCTTTGGTGATGGTGGAACTGGAACAAGTTATATGAATAAAAATCCGGATCTCAACGCAGGGGCCGGAACAACAAACGCAGTTAATCCAGCTGGCACAAATAAAAATGATGGCGTTGCAAGTATCGTATCAGGTGCTCAACAAAAAGGTGGCCTTGCTGAAACTGCGGCCAAAGCAGTCGTTACCAAAGGCACTATGCCTACTGGCGGTGGTGGTGGCGGAGGAAGTCTCGGTGGAGGCGGTGGTGGCGGCGGAGGCGGATCTGCTCCAGGTGCTGCCGCAGCTACAACTTTTCAAGAAAAAGCTCCTACCTATGGCGGCGGTGGAGGCACACTCTCCATGATGGGCGGTCTTGGAATTAATAAAAATAGGGCAATTGCAAAAGATGATTCAAATCCATTTGGAAAACTATTTAACAAAGACGCAAGTAAATCAGGAGCTCTTGATTTTGGAAGAAGTCCTGCTTCTCAAAAAGTTGGAAACAAAACTGATAATTTATTTGAAATGATTTCTAAGCGCTATACAAATGTTAATACCGAAAAGCGATTAATTGAGTATGAGCTAACAAAGTGACTACCCTAAAAACGGCAAAATGCTGCCGTTTTTGTTCAAAAATCGGCAACAGCTTGCCGATTTAAGATAACCTGCTATAATAAGCTATGTACAAACGAGCACTCGATTTAAAAACAGCACTCAAAGAAAAAAGTCATTTCCTCTTTGGCCCAAGGGCCACAGGTAAGTCCTCACTAGTCAAAGAACAACTCAAAAAAGCTCAAGTCTTCGATTTACTAGACAGCGATATATACGATCGATTTTTACGACGTCCCAAATCTCTCAGTGAAGAAATTGATAATGACTTAGTTGTTATAGATGAAATACAAAAACTTCCACGACTCCTAGATGAAGTTCACCGCTTAATTGAGACTAAAAAAATAAAATTCCTCTTGGCTGGAAGTAGTGCTCGAAAGCTCAAAAATGGCGGGGCAAATTTATTAGCAGGCAGAGCAAGATCTCTTCAAATGCACCCATTAGCAATGAAGGAAATAACAGATTTTGATTTGCTTAAGTATCTAACTGTTGGTGGACTTCCAATCATTTATCAATCAAAAAAGCCACAACTCGAATTAAAAGAATATGTTCAAACTTATTTAAAAGAAGAAGTTCAGGCCGAGGCTCTCGTTAGAAACATAGATCATTTCGCTCGTTTCCTGGACAGTTTTGGTGCCCTTTCAGGCCAAGAATTAAATTATCAAAAAATTGCAGATGATGCAGGTGTACCTGTCAGAACTGTCGCTTCATATGTTGAAATATTAAAAGATACACTCGTTGCTTTTGAGCTCACGCCATTTACGAAGACTGTAAAAAGAAAATCCGTATCAAAATCTAAAATTTTCATGTTCGACGTTGGTATTTCCAATTTTATGAAAGGAGTAAGCACACTTTCGCCAAAATCTGAAGCATTCGGCGATGCCTTTGAACATTTTTGCTTACAAGAAATAAGAACGGCCATTAGTTATAAAGAAAAATTAATGTCCATGAATTACTGGAGATCTACTTCTGGAGATTTCGAAGTTGACTGTATTCTTGGAAAGGAAATGGCCATCGAAATTAAATCAAGTGATCGATTTCAAGAAAAGCACTTAAAAGGCCTTAAGGCCTTCAAAGAAGAAGGTCTCGTGAAAAGACATATATTAATTTCAAGAGATCCAATAAAAAGATTAGTGGATGGAATAGAAGTTATGCCTTACGAACAGTTCTTTAAAGAATTTTGGAAGTAAAGAAAACTCTTCAAAAAGATAGAAGATGTCACAGGAAAAATTTGCTGCGCACCTCTTAAACGTGAACTTATTACAAAACTTTCAATAAAAACCCATTTATTGTCTTATACAAAGCAGAAATGAATTGAAAAAGAAAATCAGACTGATCTAGAATTAAGCTTAGGGTTTTCAAGATGAATCCCCTGATGAGTAAACTTTAAAATCAAGGACGATCGTATGGAATCAATTAATTCTCTGCTTCTCGCTGAATTTTATACGGCCACTGGTTATCTTGATCGCCTTCTCTTTGCGTTTACTGAATTAGAAAAAATTCATCTTACCCCACGCGGAAAGATGCAAGTTCAAAAACTATGTCAAGAGTCTGCCAAGTTTTTTAATAAAAATTTTGCTGAACTTAATTTCAAAAATGATGATTATATTTTTGAAACCTCACAATTTAAAAATCACATCAAATTTTTTCACAATTTTATTGAATCATTAATAAAACTCCCTCTCAGCAGCGATAAAGCAGATAAAAATGTTATTGAATACATCAATCTTCTCTATCGAAATTCTTTTGAGATTCATAATTTCTTAATTGAAAGTACCTCGCTTGAAGTGCAACTCCCGCGAACCGGCCTTACTGAAACCGAAAACATTCCAAGAATTAATAGCGATGAAAATTTCGCCGCTCCACTTTTTTACTTAGACGAAAAAAATATCCGCGAACTCTCCCACGTCGAATCCGTTATAAAATCCCCTATCGCCTTTTTGGACATAAAACGCGAAGAAAAATATGACTACTATCTTCACCGCGGTCATTATTTCATCGCTCAAAAAAATTATCAAGAGGCCCGTGCCCAATTTTACAAAGCACGAAACTATAAAGACAGCGCCGAAGTTTTAACTCTTATAGCTTGGACCTATTCGCTCTTAGATAATATTTCAGAAGCAAAAGCTTATTGCATGAAGGCCATCCAAAAAGACAAACAATACGGCCCGGCCTACAACGATTTTGGAAATTATATTTTAAACGAAGGGCAAGTTGAAGAAAGTCTTCGTTGGTTTGAGCTCGCTAAAAGGGCCCATAACTACCAAAACCGTGAATATCCTTATATCAATGCCGGACGAGCTTATGTGCTTTTAAAACAATATGAAGCGGGACTAAAAGAATTTTCACTCGCCTTAACTCTTGCTCCTCACCACGAAGAACTTCATGAAACTGTTGCAAAGCTTAGAAATAATTTAGACCGCGAAACAGCTTCTAATCAGCAAATATAATGATGAAAACAAGTGATCTTGAACTTTTTCTTAAAACAATTTTACGTCCAGAACTCTTTGATGACTATTGCCCAAACGGCCTTCAAATTGAAGGTCGTTCTGAAATCCAAAAAATAATTTTTGCTGTCTCAGCGACTCGTGAATCAACTGAATACGCAGCAGCTAAAAAGGCCTGTGCATTGATCGTTCATCACGGAGTATTTTGGAAATTTCATGGCACTCGAACTCTTACAGGACCATTTGCCAAACGAGTATTTCCTCTCATCAAAAATGATATTAATCTCTTTGGCTATCATCTCCCACTAGATGGAAATATTGAAATTGGTAATGCCGCAGGGTTAGCTCGCGCCATAGGTCTTTTAAACCTTAGTGCTTTCGGGGCTTATAAAGGTGCAAGTACAGGTGTAAAAGGTGAATTTGAAAAGGCCATCAGCGCCACTCTTTTAAAAAGCATTCTTGCTGAAAAACTTCAACATACAATTCTTTACTCCAATCCTTTAGAGGCAAAAAACGAAATTAAAACAATAGGAATAATTACAGGTGGGGCAAACTCGGAGTGGCGAGAAGCTGCAAAATTAGGTATTGATGCCTATATCACAGGTGAGATGAGTGAGCACGACTACCATGAATCTCGCGAATCAGGCATTCATATGTTTGCAGGTGGCCACAACGCCACAGAAAAGTTTGGAATCCAATCACTCATGAAGCTTATCCAAAAAGAATTTCCAAATCTAGAATGTGAGTTCCTGGACTCTGAGAATCCGGCCTGATTATTTCTTTAACTTCAGCGATAAAGTTAAAATAAATTTCGCCACAGGCTCATTTCCTTCACTTGGAACAATGGCCTCAATATGCACAGGAAAATTCATACGCTCTCCACTTGCTATAACTTCGCCCACAAATTTTTTAATTTCTGGAATTTGAGTACAAACAAAATGTACATCCCCTTCGGCACGTTTTAAAAAGTCAGCGTGAAAATCTTTAAATGAGAGAGCCACTTTTTTCTTAGACTCAGAAATTTCTTTCATTGCCACTAGGCCTCCGGCCAGATCAGCTCCTGTTGCTAAAACTCCAAAATACATTGAATTAAGATGATTTTTAGTTCGGCGATTAAGCGGGATTTTAACTATACATTGTTGATCATCAAGACGAATAACACTTGGTCGGACATAAAAAATTAAAGGAACTTTTGTTAATCCAAATAATCTGACAAATAAAGTATCCTGGAATTTTTTAGAAATATTTTTTTTAATCAGATCAACAATCATGAGTATATCCTTATTTATTTTGAAAGTTCTAATGTTCGTTTATAGGCCGCTGCAAAAGCACTGGCAAAAATGGATTGAAGCTTATTAGCTTGCAAGACTTCTAGAGCTTCGTAGGTAACTCCTTTTTTGGACGTTACTTGATTGCGCAGTTCCTCAAAACTAATTTCTTTTTGAAGTGCAGAGTTCATAAGAGTGGAACTCCCAAAAAATGTTTGAGCAATGATTTCTTTTGCGGGAACTCTTCCCTCTGTAAGTCTAGTTAGTTCAGATTCAAATATTCTTGCTAATTCAAATATTAAAGCAGGCCCTGAACCACTAAAAGCAGTACTTATGTCGAGATCTTCTTCACTACTCATTGGAAATATTTTTCCTGTGGCCTGTAATAATGAATATATTTCTGCAATTTCGTCAGGATTAAAAGTAGTGTTAAAAAAATGAAGATTGGCCCCAGCTCCCAATGCGGAAGGTGTGTTAGGCATAAGGCGTGCAATTTTTTTAACTTTAAACTTTTCACTTAATTTAAGAACTTTAACTCCTGCTAAAACAGAAATAATTTTTGAATCACCATTAAAACTAAATTGAAAATCACCTAAGCTTTGAGGTTTAAAGGCCAGTAAATACCAGTCTAAATCCTTTGGCATTTCTTCTATTTGTTTAAGGCAAACTCCACCAACAACTTGGGCCAAGTCCTGTGCCTTAGTGATACTTGGGGTATAGAGAAAAAACTCAGTCTTGGGCCATTGTGCATTCATTGCTTGCACGAGAGCACGCCCCATATTTCCACAACCAAAAACGCCAATTTTTAAATTTGCCATCTTTTATCCTAAAACTCTAAATCCAGTGGAGCTCCATGCCTCATAGTATTTACGGCCAAAGATCTAACCCAAATAAAATTAAGTGTCTGATGATAAAAATCAACTGCTTTAAAATTATCTGCGGTTGTTAAAATGAGTTTCATACGCAAATCATTTTTTCCATCATCTAATACACTTCCGACATGTAGATCATAATCACTTAAAACTCCATCATAAATAATAACTGAAAGTTTATTAGAATTAAGTGAACGCGATAAATCTTTGGAACTTACTAGTTTTACATCTAAATTTTCTTTAGAAAATCCTGCTTGATAAAATAAATCACGAAGCCCTTGCCACCAATGAAATGCATTTTTATTGCGGGCCAAAACAGTAAGGCCAGTTCCAACCGAAAGACATGAAAAAATTTGTATCAATGTTTTAAGCTCTGGTCGGTCAGTTGTGGCCACCAATACGGCATGCTCTGCAAATAAATTATAATTATTAAAACTTAATTGCCCAGGAATCACGCGGTTTTTATGTTCGCGCTCCATAAAGTTGATAAAGTTTTTACTTAACCATTTTTTATAATCGCGAAGCGGCTCTTTATAATTTCCATAAATTCCTTGATAATGAGTTTCAAAATTTGAAATAAAATGATCAAGGAATTTTTCAATTCTATCTTTTCTTGAATTAATAGATAACTTAGAAGGACGAGCTAGATCAAAATGAAAATCATTTCCTTCATCAACTGGATAACTCACTTGGTTTTGGCTTTTTTCAAAGCTTGCTTCATGAATTTGATGTAGGCTCAAAACATAATGGCGGCCACCGGCCTTAGGTCCTGAGCCAGAAAGTTTAAATCCACCAAAAGGCTCAATGGCCACACGGGCCCCTGTCACTGTACGGTTGACGTAAATATTTCCAGATTCAAGTTTTGTTAATAAATAATCAATATCGTTTTGTGATTGACTAAATATTCCACCAGTCAAAGCAAAATCAGTACTATTATAAAGTTTAGCCGCTTCATCTAGCGTATTAAAGCCCATAATATGGACAACTGGTCCAAAGAGTTCTTTGCCCGCAAAACTTTGGCGATCAAAAGCACGCTCATAAGGAAGTTCTATTAAAACAGGACCCACACAAAACCCTGGAAGATCTTCATTAGAGCGATCAAGAATAACGGAGCCTCCGTGATTAAGGGCTTCAAGACTTGCTTGGGCCACACTTTCACGCAATCTTATTTGGTCAACTCTTGAGATAACAGGATTAACAGTTGTATCTAATTTATAAGACTCACCTACTTTTAAATCGGAACTTGCTTCTTTTAGTCGTTCAATTAATTTAGCTTTAAGTGAATTGTGAACAATAACTCTTGAGCAAGCCGAACACTTCTGTCCTGCATGCCCAAATGCTGAATAAAGAATTCCTGAAACGGTCTCGTCTAGCTCTGCATTCTGGGTAACTATCACCGCATTCTTACCGCCCATTTCTGTAATGGCCTTAACTAAATAAGTTTTTTCCGTTAACTTATTTTTATAAATTCTTTTTCTTGCAATAGAAGAGATGAACATTCCAACAGGCTTAGAACCTGTAAAAACAATTGTGGATATACGCTCATCGCGCACCAGATAATCCCCAATCGTTTCTCCAACTCCCGGAAGATGAATAAGTACATCTTGTGGAACTCCCGATTCATGAAGAAGATCAACTAATAGTTGAGTAATTAATGGAGTTTGTTCAGCTGATTTTAAAATAACAGTATTACCAGAAACGAGAGCGCTGGCGACCATGCCGCAAGGAATGGCGATTGGAAAATTCCAAGGCGAAATAACAACAGTAGGTCCTCTAGAAGTTAAATCAGAAAAATTTCTTTGAAGATAAGCTTCAGTGCGAGCGTAAAAATTTAAAAAATCAATGGCCTCATCAACGTCGGCCAATGCTTCACTGATTGATTTTCCGGCTTCATAAACAATAAGTGCTGATAACTCATTTCTTCTTGCTAGCATGAGGCCCGCGGCCTTTACCAGCATCGCAGTTCTAAATGGCCATTTAGTATTGGCCCATTTTCCATTATTATAACTATTATCAATCGTCTCTAAAGCATGTTTGGCATCATCCATATTGGCAAAACGAATTTTTCCAACAATTGTTTTGGGATTAGAACTTGAAATAATTGTGGTCCAATCACCTGCTAGTTCAAAATTATTTTGATATTCTCGTCCAAGCTCATGCTGTTTAAATGAATCCATTGCTTTTTCAAGCCAAATTCTTTCATTATCTAAATAAAGTCTTAGTGGAGAAACGTTAAAAAATTCATCTTCTAATTTTGAAACTGATAAATCATAAACCAATTTTCCATCATTTTTTTTCTTTTTATGAATAGCGTATGGGGATTGCAATGTCATATGCTTTTTATGAGAGCGCATAATCGTTAGAACACCTACCTGCGAGGAGTTTTCCATAATTCGTCTTACTAAATAGGCCATACCAACCAAAAGACTTCCAACCGGAACATAATTCCTAGTGGCCCATTTCATTTTTGCCAATGCCGTCGAAAGGGCCTCATAAGTCATATGTAAACATTGATGCTCTATTTCTCCCACTTCTGGATAGAGAATTTCTTTGGCCGCTTCAGCAAAAGCGTGATCAGAAAAATTATGAGAAGCAAGCGCCAATTTTAAATGGGGATGAGACTCATAAATTTTAATAATTAGTTGTCTAAAGTGAATATCTGTTTCTTCTTTATTCAAAAACTGAGGAGCATTAAAATTGTGAGCATCGCCTTCAACTGTTTCAGCATCCCAATAGGCCCCTTTAACCAAACGCACAGGCATGGTTAATCCACGCTCATTAGCAAGTGCTATTATTTCTTGTAAGTGAATTGAGGCATCTCGAAGATAGGCTTGAATAACAATTCCGGTCGACTGATAATCTATAAGTTCGGGTGTTTCTAAAAGTACGCGTTTATAAATTTTAAAAACAATATCGCGGTAATGGTAATGTTCAGCATCGATATTGATAAAAACATCTTCGGCCTTCGCGGCCAATAAAATTTCTTTTAAGCGAGGGGCCACCAAACTATAAGTATAATCTGGAGCATGTGGTTTAAAGTCAGAACAAAGAGCTGATACTTTAATCGAAACATGTGCGCGGTTTATACCTGCAATATTCTTTTCACCTTTTTTTACATGCAAAGAAAAACCATTAACTAATTTTAGAACTTCATTTTTATAGTGATCAGCTTCGCGCTCTGATACAACTAATTCTCCCAACTGATCTAGGGTAACGTCCCTAGAAGTTAAGCTTAAGCTCTTAAGGGATTTGTCCGCTTTTTCAATCGACTCACCAGCTATAAACCTTTTGGCCATCAGGCGAACACTTTTGCGAACTAGAGCTGTCAGAGGAAACGCAGGGCAAATAAGGGCCGCGTAATAAATAATCTTAATACCAAATGTATATCGACTCGGCAGAGATCTCTCTTGCCCTTTCTTTTTTAAATGACGAGCTTTTTTATTATCATTTAAAAATCTAAATAAGGATTCAAGTAAAATTCTTTTGACTTCAGTGCCTTTTTTATCATGATCAAGCGAAGGAAGAATGGCTAAAAACTTTAGAAGATGAATTCGCAATAATGCATATTGAGCGGTCAAGCCTAAACCGAAATCTGAAACATCCTCAAAAAGACTTGGACGGTATTCATTAACTCGCCCTAAAAGTTTTTTAATTATTTCTTGAGAGCGAACTTCCACTGGAGCAAAGCGCTTGTCATTAAATAAATCAGGAAGCCCATTGGTAGTTATAAGTGATTCAATGACTGAAGGAAAATGTTGAAACTGAAGACTTGCGGCCATCTCTGTATGTTTTCGCAATTCTTTAATAATTTCAAGATTGAGATCAAGAATATCACTTTGTTGAAGCAAAAAGAGTTCTTGCGAGAGTTTAGGAGTAAAAAAACGAATTTCTTTATTTTTAAAAAAGAATCCTACTAAAAAGGGTGTTCCTCGAACAGTTAACTGAATTCTAAAATCTACTTTAGACAACAATAAAAAAGGAGCTAAAATATCCCAAACATCTGCATTAAGCTTTTTATGTGAATCAACTAAAAGCGAAGAGAAATCTTTATAAAAATAAATTCTCCACTCTAATTGCTCTGCTGACTGAAGTGATAAAAGAAAGTCTTCTGGCCTTGATGGTAAAACCTTCAACATTATTGCCTCCAAAAAAGATAGTCTAATCGGTATACAAAGTATCGCAATTGACTCAAAAGCACTAGCTGTAAAGCCAATAATTCGACACATTAACCTTCTAAAATTTGACTAAACCGCATGGAGTTCATAGAATTTTTAATATGACGATTTCTTCGATATTAATCATTCTCGTTCAATCAATAAACTTTAGCGCCCATGCTCAAGTTTTTTATGAACTCAAAGACCTCGAAGTCCTGGAAAAAGAAAAAAACTTTGAAGAGTTCCTCCTCCATGTCAATGACATTCGCCCAAGTGAGCGGGCCCGCCATTGGAAAGACATGTATCAAAACATTGCCGTGGGATTAGTTGATTATAAAATAAAAACTCGGGACTTCTCAATTTTAAGTTATAGGCAAATCGAACAAATCGAGCGCTCATCCGCTTTGAGTAGCGATGAATTATTTCAATTTAAACGATCTCTTTTTGCTAAGAAATATTTTACAGAATGTTTCCGCAAAGCGGCTTTAGTTGCAGAGAATATCGATAAAAACACTTGTGCAGACCAACTTAATTCCTTTTGGATCTTTTCAAAAAAAGATCCCGATATGGGAATGGACTTAGCTATCATTTTAGAAGCAAATAATACCAATATTTCTCTTTGGCCCTATTATGAGGTTGTCGTTCGAGATTCGGTTGCAACTTTATATTGTAAAAAAGCCAATGTGCAACAAGCTGTTATGAATAAGCTTTACGGTGAAGTTTTTAGTGCAGAATTTTCCGGAGATTATAAATCTTTAGTGAATAAAATTATACCAGAGAGCTGTTTTAACGAAATGGTTTTGCCTCTGAAAGAAATGCTCACATCTATAAAGAGCAACGGGCTTGAAAAAGAAATGGCCTTAAATATTCTTGAATCAAAGGGTAAATTAAGCCAAGAAGAATCCGATCTCTTTGCTGTTTTGTATCTGCTCGATGGCCCCGTTGTTGGGGACAAAATGAATATTGCATGGAAAAAAATTGAAGCCCTGGGTGAGAATTTTACTAAAAGACAAAAGCTCTTAACTCAAATTGAAAAGCTACCGATCATACCCGATAAAATTTTTAAAGATCCCAATCTTCCAAGACACAAAGCAATTATCAATTTATTTGCTAAAAATTTTCCAGAATATCTAAACTACTACGGCCTTACATGTATTAAGTTTATTACAAACTCTGGCACACAATCTCAGAACGTCAGCTCAAGCTATCAATGCAATGAGTTCTTAAAGGCCGCTCAGACCATCAAAAAGGAATCTAAGGGACAAAGTACGCCTTGGATTAGTGATTCAGTTGAAAGCCAATATTCTGGTATTAAAAAGTAAAAAAAAAGCCCACTTTTTCAAGTGGGCCTTTATATTAAAGCTCTTAGTGAGAATTAATTAAGAAAGGTGTTTTCCAACGATTCCTGCAAGTTCGAACATAGTTACTTCTTTTTTTCCAAAAAGTTTAGCTAGTTTTTCGTCAGCAAGGATGTTTCTTTTGTTTTTTGGGTTTTGAAGATTATGCTTCTTGATGTATTCCCAAATTTTAGAAACTACTTGAGTTCTTGGAAGTGGCTTAGCTCCAACGATTTCAGCAAGGATAGCTGAAGGAGTAAGTGCTTTCATGAAAGCTGCATTTGGCTTTCTAGCAGTTTTAACTTTTGGTGCTTTAGGAGCTTTTGGAGCTGCAACTTTTTTTGTAGCTTTTGGAGCTGCAACTTTTTTAGCTACTACTTTTTTTGGAGCTGCTTTTTTAGTAGCTTTTGGAGCTGCTTTTTTTGTAGCTTTTGGAGCTGCTTTTTTAGTAGCTTTTGGAGCTGCTTTTGGAGCTGCTTTTTTTGTAGCTTTTGGTGCAACTTTCTTAGTAGCTTTTTTCTTTACTGCCATTCGAGGATCCTCCGTTAAAATTAGACTGTTGTTGTCGAGTCTAAAGTTGTTAATGAAAAAGAAACTTTGTCTTTATTATGTATCATTTTATCTTCAGTATTTTTTTCTTTTCCCTAGTAAAACTCTCTTATATATAAATTATTGCTTGAAAGTTTTCATCATGTCTATAGGAAAAATCATTTTTTTACTTTTTTCTTCACTGGGGACTCCTAGGGGCTTCTTAGAAAATTCTAAAATTCTCCTAGAGAAAACAGATTATTTAAGTAATTTTACCCATTCAACGACCAAACCTTCGGGTCCTAATTTCTTTGGTGTCTTCTTGTATTGATGACTTTCGTTCAATGAATACATTCTAAAATTATCGATTCGACAGTAGTGATATATTTTTTTTAGCCCCTTTTCACGGGCCACTTTTTCAAAAAATTCTTTGATAGTGTGTGAAAATCCACTACCTTGGTGGGTGATTTTGATTGCAGTGTTCTTAGTAAGAAGTGAGTCACCTTCAACTTTATAGAAAACTGCCGCCATGATTTCACTTTCAAGCATTAATGAAAAAAGCTCCCAGCCATCTGCTACTTCTTTTTT
>JAURXW010000505.1 GCA_030654205.1 Bacteriovorax sp. | reverse complement strand
AAAAAAATAGTTTTTCAAAAAACTTAACTTCCATTATCCGACAAGTTCACTAGGATAATGGAAGTAAATACTTAATTATAAAGCTTCGACGCCATCACGTTTAATTTTAAAAGTTGAAATTTCTTTCATCCAGATACCTTCGTCCAATTTCCATACTCCGCTTTCGCCTAGAATATTTTCTTTTTTAGCCAATGCCAGATCTAGATCCTGGCGCGTTCCCATTGATGTGTCAGCCTCAATAATATTTGAAATGATTTTTACTGAATCGTAGGCAATCGTTTCAACAAACTTAGGTTGCTTATTAAATTTCAAAGTATATTTTTGAGTAAAGGGAGTTTCATTTGTACCAAGCGACTCATCCATAAAAAAAACGTTTCCGTATCGATAGCCTTCATTGGTCATTAATTCAGATCTCCAACTTGGAACCCCAACATAATTTAAATTAAAGGCATCAAAGTAATTAAAGTTTGGAAGAATTTGCACAACATCTTTTGGCAAGGCCGGAACAAATACCCAATCAAAATCTATTTGTGGCTGTAGATTTTGAATTCGTTTAATACTTTTATTTTTTTCAAGATTTGCGATGTCATTTACGATGGCCAATTCTTCTTCTCGCTCTCTGGTGAATTTAATTCCTAAGAGGTTTTTTACCGGCTCTTTAAAATCAGTCCCGTTGCGATCAAACGAAATAATTCCTGTAACATCTAAACTTTGTTTTTTTGATCGTCTCCAAAACTCATTAGCGTAAGCTTCCCCCAATTCATTTTGAGGATAAATAATCGCAGGTCGACTTCCAAGCTTTGCAATCATTTTTGGTGAAAAGAGATGATTAATTTGTGATTCAATAGAGGCCGGAACTTCAATTAACAAATGATTTTTTTCTTCTTTAGGTAAAAATACAGGCGCTAAAGAAATAAAAAGCACCCCATGCTTTTTCGCTTCTAGATATTCTTTGGTTGCCGAATTAGGAGTTAAACCACCAATAACAACAGCTACATTATTAACTTCAATCAAATCCTTAACAGCAAAGGCAGCGGTTGCGGCTGAACCTTGAGTGTCTTTCATTTCTACTCTATATTTCTTAGCAGGATCTAGCGCCAATTCTTCCAACGCAACATCAATTCCTGTGAGCGCTCTCTCTCCTAAAGATTTTCGGTCTCCACTTAAAGGAAGAGCAATACCAATATAGCGAACATCAATTTTTACATTATCATTTTCACTTCTTATTCCAAGATTTTTCATTAAATTCATTATCTCGGTGTTAGATCCATAGCGCTTTTCAATCCACTCTGAATAATCCTTAACTTTATCTTTATTTCCTTCTCTAAAAGCAATTTCCGCTTCTTTATACGCCAAGTATGGGACAGTTAGATTTTTTTCAGAATCAAAATCTTCTAACAAGCGAACTCTTTCAGAAGGAGTTAATTTAAAAAATAATTCTTCTGCTTGAGTGTATCGAGCTTCACTTTTTAAATCTTCCAGTGATTTTTTATCTTCTAAAGAACGAATCAATGCAGTTAAACTTTGTTCTTTTTTACCAAGTTGCTGCGAAAGTAATGCATATAATTGATGATATTTTTTAGCTTCGTTGTCTTGTAAATTTTTATAATCGGCCATTGATAAAGTGGCCAGTGCTTTATCGCTTTGATTCATTTTATAATAAGCACTTCCTAAATTTAAATAAACCTGTGACTCAAGTGATGGATCTTCCTTAGAAAGGGCAAGCGCTTCTTCAAAATTTTTAGCTGCTCCTTCATAGTTCTTTTTAGAAAAATTAATAACTCCAATTAAATTTTTACGCGTACTTCTTTCGGCAGAACTTAGTCCTTCCTCTTTCATTGAAGTTAACTCTTTAAGTGCAACTTCTGGCTTTCCTTGGCGAAACTTTTCTTTTACTTCACTCATTTTCTGAAGAAAAGTTTGTTTATACAGCTTTGAGGTATCTACTTTATCCGCAAGTCGTCTATTAGGTGTAATCATTTTCACACCGGAACAAGCTGTTAAACTCACAAAGAGTATCGAGACAATAATTCTTTTCATTTTTAGGACCCTAAAAAAATATTTAATTAGCAATAGTCTAACAAGCTCCAATGTTTAATTAAAGAGGATGATGCTATTAAAATGCTTGATGGATTCAGTTTTATGAATCCCGCTCTTTTTGACAAGAGCGGGTTTATGATTATCTATTGAAACAAGTCTTTAACTTTATCGAAGAAACCGCGACTCATAGGATTAGAATGTTGTTCGACTTCGGCAATACGTTTGAATAATTCTTTTTGTTCACTTGAGAGTTTGGTTGGAGTTTCCACATGTACTGTAACAATTTGGTCTCCTAAGCCGTAACCACCTAAGCGCTGAATTCCTTTTCCTTTAAGTCTCATTTTTACGCCCGATTGTGTTCCGGCCGGAATTTTTAAAGCAACCTTTCCAGAAAGTGTTGGCACTTCCATCTCGTCACCCAATGCGGCCTGAGAAAAACTAATTGGCACTGTACAATGAACATCAAATTCATCTCTTTCGAAAATATCATGAGCTTTAATATTGATAACGACATAAAGATCGCCATTTGGTCCACCAAGAGATCCCGCATCACCTTCATTTGAAAGTTTTAAACGTTGTCCTTGGTCGATTCCCGCTGGGATTTTTACTTGTAAATCTACTTTCTTTTTCTTTTTTCCGGCCCCATTACATGTCTGGCATGGATCTTTGATCATTTGACCTGACCCATTACATTTTGGACAAGTAGACGAAACAGTAAAAAATCCTTGCTGACGACGAACTTCACCATGGCCATTACAGTAGTCACAAGTCGAAGGACTTGATCCCGCTTTTGCCCCTGATCCACTACAAGTTTCACATTTTACATTTTTAGTTAATGAAATTGTTTTTTCACACCCAAAAGCTGCTTCTGCAAAAGTGATATCAATCCCCATTTGCAAATCATCACCTGGACGCCCACGACTTCTTCCGCCTCCACCACCTCGGCGTCTTCCACCTCCGAGCATGTCTCCGAAAATATCTCCAAAGATATCTCCAAAATCACCGAAGTCACCATTGCCTTGAAAACCGCCGCCAGCTCCACCATTGACGCCTGCATGACCAAATTGGTCGTATCGACTTTTCTTTTCTTCGTCCAATAATACGTCAGCTGCTTCTGAAGCTTCTTTAAACTTTGCTTCAGCTTCTGGGTTATTTGGATTTCTGTCGGGATGGTATTGCATCGCGAGTTTGCGATAAGCTTTTTTTATATCGTCTTTAGCTGCCCCTTTTTGGACACCTAGAACTTCGTAGTAGTCGCGTTTAGTACTCATAAATTAAAAATCCGTCCTTAAATGCTTATTACAAAAAAGTCTCCCGCGAAGGAGAGACTTTTTTTCGTTCTTAAATTTCTTAATTACTTAGACTTCTTTATAATCTGCATCTACTACATCGTCATCTTTTTTCGAAGCACCAGCTTCACCTTGTGCTTCTCCGTGTCCATTTCCACCAGCGTGTCCTGACTCAGCTCCTGGAGCTCCACCAGCTTGGTACATTTCAGTAGAAACTTTATGAGAAACATTTTGAAGTCTTTCAACAGCTGCTTTTAATTCATCAAGATTTTCGATATTTAATTTAGTTTTCGCTTCTGTAACAGCAGCTTCTAACTCAGCTTTAGACTGACCAGAAATTTTTCCTTCCCCGTCTTTAATCATTTTTTCAGTCGCAAAAATCAATCCATCAAGATTATTTTTTGTATCTACCATTTGACGTCTTTCAAGGTCAGCCGATCTATTTAACTCAGCATCTTGAACCATTCTTTTGATTTCTTCTTCAGTTAATCCAGATCCCCCAGTAATTTTAATTTCCTGAGATTTTCCAGTTGCTTTATCTGTCGCAGAAACATGAACGATACCATTAGCGTCGATATCAAATGTTACTTCAACTTGTGGAACTCCACGTGGTGCTGGAGCAATTCCAGAAAGATCAAATTTACCTAAAGTTTTATTGTCTTTAGCAAACTCTCTTTCACCTTGAAGTACGTGGATCGAAACCGCTGGCTGATTATCTTGAGCAGTTGAGAAAACTTGAGATTTCTTAGTTGGAATAGTCGTATTTTTTTCGATAATTTTTGTAGAAACACCACCAAGAGTTTCAATTCCAAGTGATAATGGAGTAACGTCTAAAAGAAGAACATCTTTAACGTCTCCAGATAAAACTCCCCCTTGAATAGCGGCACCAGCAGCTACGACTTCATCCGGGTTAACACCTTTTGAAGGATCTTTGCCAAAAATCTCTTTAACTTTTTGTTGAACTAAAGGGATTCTGATTGATCCACCGACTAGAACAACTTCGTGAATATCTTTTAAAGAAAGACCTGAGTCTTTAATACAAGTAGTACATGGAACGATCAATTTTTCGATTAAATCTCCAATTAACTGCTCAAATTTTGCTCTCGTAATATTTACGTTTAAGTGTTTTGGTCCTGTAGCATCAGCAGTAATAAATGGAAGATTTAC
This sequence comes from Bacteriovorax sp., assembly GCA_030654205.1. GTDB lineage: Bacteria > Bdellovibrionota > Bacteriovoracia > Bacteriovoracales > Bacteriovoracaceae > Bacteriovorax. Next base: position 12,644 of record JAURXW010000505.1, on the reverse strand, counting down.
TTCTGTTTGGCTCACGTTTGAAAGCTCATGTTTTGCTTTTTCTGCAGCTTCTTTCAATCTTTGAAGTGCCATTGTATCGTTCTTTAATTCAATTCCAGTTTCTTTTTTAAATTCTTCAGCAAGATAGTTAATGATTCTATAATCGAAGTCTTCTCCACCTAAGAATGTATCACCGTTAGTTGCTTTAACTTCGAAAACACCATCTGAAGTAATTTCAAGAATTGAAATATCGAAAGTCCCACCACCTAAGTCAAAAACTGCGATATTTTGGTCTTTTTTTGAATCTAGTCCATACGCAAGCGCGGCAGCAGTTGGCTCGTTGATGATACGTTTAACATCAAGGCCCGCGATACGACCTGCATCTTTTGTGGCTTGTCTTTGAGCATCGTTGAAGTAAGCAGGAACTGTAATAACAGCTTCAGTTACTGGTTGCCCTAAATAATCTTCAGCAGCTTTTTTTAGTTTTTCTAAAATTCTTGCTGAAACTTCTTGAGGTGACATTTCTTTTGCGTCAACTTTTACCCAAGCGTCGCCATTTTTGTTAGCGATGATTTCGAAAGGTGCTACTTCTTTAAATTTTCTAACTTCCGGAGCGTCAGCTTTTCTTCCGATCAATCTCTTTATTCCAAAAAGTGTTTTCTTTGGATTAGTAACTGATTGTCTTTTTGCAACTTGACCAACCAAAATCTCACCATTGTTAGCGAAACCAACAATTGATGGAGTTGTATTATGTCCTTCCGCATTTGCAATAACTTTATAAGTTCCGTTTTCTAAAACTGCCACGCACGAGTTAGTTGTTCCAAGATCGATACCAATAATTTTTCCCATATAGTTCTCCTTTATATTTTGCTCTTAAATTCTTTATTTAGTTATTGTTTGCAACTACTACTTTTGAAGCTCGAAGTAATCGACCATTCAACAAATATCCTCGCATATATTCAGTGATAATTTCCTGCTCTTCTTTACCTTCGGCTTTTGCTTGGGCCACAGCTTCATGAAAATTAGGATCAAATATTTTCCCCAAAGATTCCACCTGAGTTAATCCATTTTGTTTTAATACATCTAAGAATTGATTTCGAATCATGTCGATTCCTTTCACGATGTTTTGAACTTTATCATCATTATCATTTCTTAAAGCATTAACTGTTAAGTCAAAATTATCTACAACCCCAATAAGCCCTGATAAAACTTTTTCGTTACCAAACTTAAGAAGATTTTCTTTTTCACGCTCGAAACGCTTGCGCATATTTTCAACTTCTGCAGCTAAATAATAATATTTCGCTTTGAAGTCATCATCTTGCTTTGGCATTTGATGATTTTTCAATTGCTCTTCGATTTCATCTTTAACATCAGAACCAGTGCTTAGTATTTCTTCATTTTCTGCTTGGTTTGTTTCTTCACTCATGACTTTTTCCTCTTATATGTAACCTGTAATTCAACCTCATTCTGTAGCAAAGATGGTGAGGCTTTTAATAGTGTCAATGGCACAATATTAATAAATAATCGCGATTTCAGGGTATTTTTCAAAGACGAGACGCCGCACCACGACTTTTTTCGAAATTTCAAAACCTTGCACGCTCGACACAGTGCGAAGACTGTCGATATTATGCCCATTTATTGGCTTTTTTTCTTTAAAAACCTTAAAATTTCTTCTGCTGCCCGATCGGGATTCTTTCCGAGGTATATGGAAATCCTTGTGCTCTTAATGGTGAAAATTGAAAAGGTTAATAATCTAGATAGGAAAATCTGGGATTTTTTTACAAAATCGATTACACCAAATTCCCAAAAATATTCTAAAATCATTGGGAGTCCAATTCCAACAACTCCATGTTTAAATAGTCCTTTAAACGTTTTAAAAATTGATGAAGAGACAAGCCTCGTTTCACTCGAATTAAATCTAAAGGCCTCGGCGATAATTACTTTTTTAAATTTTTTTCCAGGCAGCTCGACCCTCTCTCCAAGTCCCTTGCTATTAATGAATATTTTTTTTCCATAATGCTCACGCTGGAGCGTGTAGAGATTTTCTTCAGGATTTTGCAGCTCTAATTTCTGACTACTGTCTTCATTGACTCCGATTTTCATCGGAAAGGAGTAAACATTACCCATAATATCAATAAGTGGAATATCATCGGAAATCATTTTCACTTCTTTCGTTTTTAAGAGTTCAAGTAAAAGAGTGCTTTTTCCACCTTTCATTGGCATCATGCAGACAAATGCGATTTCTTTATAAGAAACAGCAAAAGCGTGGAGTTTATGTAACCCTTTCAAGTCGAGCATTTTACCAACTCTCGAGAGAATAAGTAGGTAGGCAACTTCATGAACTTTATCAATATTAAGACAATATAACTGAGCCTCTTCTTTGTTATAATCAAAAATACTCAAAAGTTTTCCGTAGTAATCATTATAACGAACATGCCCGAGTTGATAAGTAATAGAGTTTTGAGATTGAGACTTAGAAACTAACTCTGGTGTCGATATTTCTTTAGGATCTTTTTTAAGAATAAAAAGTTTTAAATCACAATTATCCGAGTAAGAATTTTCGGAATAAAAAAGATCAAAATCTTTTTTAAGCAAACTGAGGGCCTCAGGCCAATCACTTGCGACACAGACCTTTTGTCCATAAAAATTGAACGATACTTGCCTCAAAAAAACTCCAGCGATATTTTCTATGTTTTTAGATTATAACTATTTCAAAAAATAATTATACTAATTTTAATAAAAAAAGATCATTCATGAGCGAATCTAAAAGCAAATATCCCTTTGACGTTAATTTAATAATTTTATTTTCCTCAGTAACTAACAATTTTTCTTTCCAGTTTATTACAACGCCCTCAAGTGATTTGGGAAAATCATCCATATTCAATCCAACTTGCGAACGAATTGCCATATATATTTTTTCTAGATTAAATTCTTCTTCCGTTAAAAATTCTAATTCTATTTCTGGTTGATTGGGTTTCCATTTATAGCGAAGCCGATCTTCGAAGAGAAATCCCGTAGCCGAAGGCCCCAATGCCGCAACACTATGTGATCGCCAGTAATTTAAATTATGTTCTGATTGTTTTTTAGGCCGGGAAAAATTAGATACTTCATAATGCTCAAAACCGTTAGCTTTTAAAAAATCGGCCACAAGTAAAAATTCATGTTCGACCCATTCCTCATCTGGAAGATTATTAAAGTGTGTATAGTTGTCTTTAACTGTTAAAATATAAACGCTAAAATGATTAGGATTATAAGAAAGTGCTATTTGGAGTTCTTTGATGACATCGCGCTTATATTCTTTTGAAAATGGAAGCCCAAGCATAAAATCTACTGAAAAATTCAGCTTGTTATCGCGAAAATATTCCAAGGTCGTATAAACGTCTTCAATAGAATGAATACGATCCAAATAAGTTATCATTTCCTTTTGCAAGGATTGGACTCCCAAAGAAAATCGATTAACGCCTAATGATCTCCACTGACTCAATACTTCCTCATCCCATGCACCAGGATTAACTTCAAGGGTAAATTCACATTCAGGATCAAGCTGGATATTTTTTTCATTTAAAAAATTTTGTAAAAATATTTTTCCCTCTTTTCCCCAAAGTGAAGGCGTTCCACCACCAATATAGAATGTTTTCAAGGGGGACCATGAATACCCGTATTTTTCAATCAGGTTTTTATGGACCAAAAAGGAACTTTCCAAATAATCATGATATTTCTGGTAATCCAGAGTTTTATTCTGTGGAACTTTTTTATAAAAGTCACAATAGTTGCACAAGTGTGAACAAAACGGAAAATGCAAGTAAAGTGAATCTATTCTTTTAGGCATCTTTTAAATCTTTGTATATAATTGAGTTAGTTTTATGATTAACCATTAAAGCACTCATTTAAGGAATCTTATCTTATGCAATACGAACTGACTAAATTAAAAAATAACCTAAATACTCTTTTTGTTCACTCTCCAGGTTCAACTGCGGGGACAATTCAAATCTGGTTTAGAGCAGGAAGTGCTCTCGAAAAAAATGATCATGAAGGTATCGCACACTTTTTAGAACATATGTTTTTTAAAGGAACTAAAACAAGACCAGGTGCCAAGATTGCTCATGAAGTTGAAACATTTGGTGGTGAAATTAATGCCTTCACATCTTTTGATTATACTTGCTATTATATAAATACACCCAATACACGTTTGCCTGACTCAATTAATATTTTATTAGACATGGTGGCCAATCCTGAGTTTAAACAAGAAGACTTAGTTCCAGAACGAGATGTCGTTTTTGAAGAATATCGTCGTTCAATCGACAGCCCTGGCCAGTTTGCATTTAGTAAATTACAAAATTCTGCATTTAGTGGAGCTTATGCTCATCAGATATTGGGTCGCGAGGAAACAATTAAAAATTTCTCTCGAGAACAATTACAATTCTTTAGAAATTCTTATTATAATTTAACAAATACTCTCTTTATAGTGGCCGGTGATTTAACAAATAAAGAAGAGATCATTAAAGTTATAGAAAATTATAAATTACCAGAAGGTCCAGAAAGTTTATTTCCTGAATTTGAATTAAAAAAGAATTCAACCATTGATGTTCATCAAAAAGAAATTGGTATGGCCACATTAACAATGGTGATCAAGGCCCCTGTGTATTCATCTACTGAAGCTGCGAGTGAAGATCTTGCAATCAATTGCTTGGGTTTCGGAGAAACTTCACGTCTGTATGATGCCCTTGTGTTAGATAAAACTTTAGCTAACGTCGCTTCTGCTTCAACAATGTTTATGGCACATGGTGGAGCCCATTTTATTCGTCTCGTTTTTCCCTACAAAAACATGTCTGAATTATTAGCGAAATTTACAAAAACCATTGTGAAAGCTATTGATGAAGGACTTGCTGCGGATGAAGTTCAAAAAATTAAAAATCAATATCTTTCATCTAAAATATATGAAATGGAATCAATTGAATCTTTTTCATTTTCACTCGGTCACAGCTACGCTCAAAATGGTGATATAAAATGTGAAGAAGAATTTATTGAGCGAATTAAAAATACTAACGCCAATGCTGTAAATAAGTCTTTGAGAAATATTTTTTCTCAAAACATGCATATGAGTTTACAGATCCCCAAAGAAGTATCCCTAGATAAATCTAAAAAGGAACTCCAGAAATTTCAAAAATCGCTCGAATTGGTTAAAAAATCATTAACAGAAAAATCAAAATCCAAACTGAAAATTGAAAAATCTAAACACGATCAGCAAGTGCAATTAATTAAAATTAAGCCAGGTGTCTCACTTCTTTACCGACAAAATAAAATGACTCCTACTTTTGTCTTTCAAGCCTATTTACGTGGCGGGATTACAGAAGAAACTACTAAAACGAATGGTATATATCACCTCCTTAGCAGCATGCTAACTAAGGGACATAATAAAATTAGTTACGAAAAAATTAAACAAACACTTGAAGAAAAATCTTCAAGTATTAATGGATTTTCGGGTAAAAATGCCTACGGTCTATTAATGCATGGTTTAACTGAAAATCTTCACGACTTATTTCCTCATTTTGCAGGAGCTTTAACCCATGCAGATATGCCAATTAAATATTTAAAACATGAAAAACAACTTGCTGGCCGGGCTCTAACTAACCAAAAAGAAGATCCTGTAAAACATTGCTTCAAGGAAGCTCAAAAATTATTTTTTGGCAATCACCCATATGCCCTAAATCCCATCGGAAGCGAAGCTACTTTGAAATCAATTCCTCAAGTCTCATTAATTAATCTTCATAAAAAAAATATTAAAACCAAAGAAATTCTACTTACATATTGTGGTGATAGCGAACTAGATGACGTACTGGATATTTTGGGACCTCTACTTTCAGAGCTTCCTGCAAGAAAATCTTCTAAATTAATTTATAAAAAATATAAATCAACAGTGGGCGTAGAAAGATTTATTTCATTTAACCGTGAACAAACTCAAATTTTTTACGGTATTCCATGTGGAAAAACTGGTTCACCTGAAAATTTATATTTAAAAATGTTATCCGCTCACCTATCTGGCCAATCATCTGAACTTTTCGTAGAAGTTCGCGACCGTCTTGGGTTATGTTACTCTGCTCAGCCTGTTCATTTTGCCGCTATTGAAGGTGGGTATTTTGGAATTTACATGGCCTCAGGGCATGACAAAGTTGCAGCAGCAACTGTTGCGATAAAAGATCTTCTTAGAAGAATTAGAGACAATGGATTAGCACTAGAAGATTTCAATCGAATAAAAACTATGATTAAAGGCCAGAATTTAATTAACGTCCAAACCAATGAAGATTTTGCCAGTATTTATTCTGTTCCAGTACTTCAAGATCAAGGACTTGATTACTATTACAAAGGAAACTTAGAAATTGAGAAATTATCCCATACTGATTTCCAAAAAAATATTAAGAAAATTCTTTCTCAAAAATGGAATACCATAATTGTTGGGCGTGAATTTGAAGGTTTAAAAAACACTCGTATTAAAGCTAAGGCCAAGAAAAATTAAGAAACTTTTCTATTTGTAACAATTAACCATGGCATATCTCTGTCTGATGAATATTTTTTAGAAACTAGATTCATCAGCAGGGTAATTCCACTAAAAGAATTTGCCATTACCTTATAAAAAGACGGTACGTCATAAGCTTCAGGCGTGATGCTGTTAAGTCGAGAATAAGCAATACGCCCCAAATCTTGATAATATTTTGTATCAATTATTTTTTTATTAAGTGAGTCAGCAAAATAACCACAAACGAGTAGTGACGTTTCTGCAACATCTCTAAGTGCTGCTTTTTGTTTTTCACGTGAAAGCTGTCCCGCTTCCAAAAGTTTAATTCCCAAAATTTTTTCACGAGATTTTCCATCGACCTGTTCAAAAAACTTTGCAGAATCCCCATAACTATCCATGACTAGACTTGAATAAAAAATTGTCTCATTCGGCAAAGGGCTCAATGATCTTTTATTAAATTCTTGGAGATGATCATAAAAAAAGACCTGTAAACTACTCTCTAAAACAAGACCAGATTTTTGAGTCATTATTTTTTTGCTCCTCGCCTAGAATTCATCGAATCGACAAGGAAAATTGTCGACCATATTAAATTTTACAACAGTATGCTTTCACCATAAAATCTAGGTAAATATTTCCTCTGCTAAAAAAATTTAAGTGAAAATATAAAAAGGATAAATTCCATGAACAATAGCTATAAACCGAAAACCTCATCCCTGGCCGATTGGGCCAAACTAGCAACAAAAGAATCAAAGGGTAAAAATCCTGAAGAGCTCACTTGGAAAAGTTTAGAAGGTATTGAAGTTAAACCACTTTACACAAAAGAAGATTTAGAAAAACTTGAATATAATAACACAATGCCTGGTCTCGAGCCTTTTATCAGAGGTCCCAAGGCAACTATGTATGCTGGCCGTCCTTGGACTATTCGACAATATGCAGGCTTTTCAACTGCCGAAGATTCAAATGCTTTTTATCGAAAAGCACTAGCTGCCGGTGGGCAAGGCGTTTCTGTTGCATTCGATTTGGCCACTCATCGTGGATATGACTCCGATCACCCAAGAGTAACGGGCGATGTTGGGAAGGCCGGAGTTGCAATTGACTCCGTAGAAGACATGAAAATTTTATTTGATAATATCCCTCTTGATAAAGTTTCTGTTTCAATGACAATGAATGGAGCTGTTTTACCAATACTTGCAAGTTATATTGTAGCTGCAGAAGAACAGGGAGTTTCTCCCGACAAATTATCAGGAACAATTCAAAACGATATTTTAAAAGAATTTATGGTGAGAAATACTTATATCTACCCACCAAAGCCTTCGATGAGAATTATTGCTGATATTTTTGGATATACTTCCAAGTACATGCCTAAATTTAATTCTATTTCTATTTCTGGATACCATATGCAAGAAGCAGGCGCTGATGCCGTTTTAGAACTCGCGTATACACTTGCTGATGGAAAAGAATATATTGAAACAGCTCTTGCTTCTGGACTCCCTATTGATGATTTTGCTCCACGGCTATCTTTTTTCTTTGGCATTGGAATGAATTTTTACATGGAGATTGCAAAATTAAGAGCGGCCAGGCTTCTATGGGATCGCATCGTTTCAAATTTTAATCCTAAAGATGTAAATTCAAAAATCCTTCGAACTCATTGCCAAACCTCTGGCTGGTCACTTACTGAGCAAGATCCTTATAATAATGTAATTAGAACAACCATCGAAGCGATGGCCGCTATTTTTGGTGGAACACAATCACTTCATACAAATGCTTTTGATGAAGCTATTGCTCTTCCTACTGAATTCTCAGCTCGAATTGCTAGAAATACTCAAATTGTTTTACAAGAAGAAACTCAAATTACAAAAGTTATTGATCCATGGGGTGGTTCCTATATGATGGAAAGCCTTACTCAAGAAATTGCTGATAAAGCTTGGAATATTATTTTAGAAGTCGAAAAGCAAGGAGGAATGGCCAAAGCAATTGAAACGGGAATTCCAAAACTTAATATCGAAAAATCAGCAGCCTCAAAACAGGCACGCATAGACAAAGGCCTAGATGTTATTGTTGGTGTTAATAAATATAAGTTATCCAAAGAAGATACTGTAGATATTTTAGAAATTGATAATGAGAAAGTTCGCCAATCGCAACTTAAGCGGCTTAATCAACTTCGCTCTGGCCGTAATGACCAGTTGGTTATGGACGCCTTAGATGCCTTAACTGAATACGCTAAAAGTGGAATTGGAAACGGACTCGAGTTAGCTATAAATGCAGCTCGATTACGCGCATCGGTCGGTGAAATTACCTATGCCCTTGAACAAGTTTGGGGGCGATATAATGCTCAAACCCAAACGGTTTCTGGCGTCTACGGATTATCGTATGAAAATGATGAGGAGTGGAAATTGATTCAAGAAAAAATAAAAATATTTGTTGAAAAATATGGACGTAGACCCCGCATACTCATCGCAAAAATGGGTCAAGATGGACACGATCGAGGAGCAAAAGTAGTCGCAACAGGATTGGCCGACCTAGGTTTTGACGTTGACCTTTCACCACTTTTTGCGACACCTGCTGAAGTTGCTAAGCAGGCCATAGAGAATGATGTTCATTTTGTAGCTTCATCATCGTTGGCGGCCGGACATAAAACACTTATTCCTGAATTAATAAAAGAATTAAAATCACAAGGTGCCGATGATATCTTGGTCATCGCTGGCGGAGTAATTCCAAAACAAGATCATCAATTTCTATTTAATTCCGGAGTCTCGCGTATTTTTGGACCAGGTAGTACTATTCCATTTTGTGCGGATGAATTACTAAAAGCACTTGAGGAAAAAAAGAAGTGAGTGAAAAAATCGATTTAAGAAAATTAATTTCAGGTGAAAGACGAAGTTTAGCAAAAGCAATAACTCTTATAGAGAGTTCGCGTCCAGATGATAATTTTTTAGCACAAGATCTTTTAGAAAAAATTCTGCCTCATACCGGAAAAAGTATACGTTTAGGAATAACAGGAGTTCCAGGTGTTGGAAAATCAACTTTTATTGAAAACTTTGGTTTGTATTTAATCAATCAGGGTCACAAAGTAGCCGTACTTGCTATAGATCCTAGCTCTCCAATTTCTGGAGGATCAATCTTAGGTGATAAAACTCGAATGGAGCTGCTCTCGAGAGATATTAATGCTTTTATTCGTCCTTCTCCTACTCTTGGATTTTTGGGTGGGGTCGCTCAAAAAACACGAGAAAGTATTCTACTTTGTGAAGCCGCTGGTTTTGATTATATTTTGGTAGAAACTGTAGGGGTAGGACAATCAGAATTTGAAGTAGCCGACATGGTTGATTTTTTCTTAGTTCTTATGCTACCCAATGCTGGTGATGAACTACAGGGAATTAAAAAAGGAATTTTAGAATTGGCAGATGCTGTGATTATTAATAAAGCAGATGGAGATACTTTACCTTTGGCCAATAGAACAATGGCCCAATACACCAGCGCTTTAGAATTAATGAGACATGATCCTCATTGGAAAGCACCAGTGTTACAGTGTTCGGCCCTAGAGAAAAAAAATCTTGATATTATTTATGATATGATCCAAAAATATCATCAAACAACTCTAGAATCTGGATATTTTAAAAGTAAGCGACTTTCCCAGAACAAGGAATGGTTTCGTACACTTATTAATGAAATTATTCACTCAAGGCTAAACTCTAATAAACTTTTTGAAAATGAAAAAATAAGACTTGAATTTGAAGTTGTTAATGGACAAAAAATGCCACTGGCCGCGGCAATGGAATATATTAATCTTTTTTTAAAAATTTAAAACAATTCTTAACCTTAGCCACCAGTTAATTTTAGCTTGCGAAACAAGCCCTAATATTTGCTCCATTTTTATGGGATGATCATATCCCTTCAAAGGATTTAAAGGTCTTGTCACAATAATTTTAGAATTTAAATCTAAGCTCTCACTTTGAAAAAACTTATTCTCTTTCCAAAAATAATGGCAAACTAAAATATTGTTTTGCCAAAAAATAATTACATCAAATTTTTTTAAACTTGCCAGATCTTTTATCGATTCAACTAAAATGATGTCTTTATTTTGCAACACTGGCTGCATGGAAACGCCTGAAATGGTTATTTTTAAAACATCATGTTTATTTAAAAATAATTTTATTTCCTCAAACTTCTTAAAATCAATTTCCCTGGATTCCTGAGGTTTGGCAATGTGTCCGGTAATAATTGACTCCTTCAACCGGGTCACCATCAAAGATAATTTTTTTATTATCAAAAACAATAACTCTGTTACAAACTTCTAAAATTAAATCATGTGAGTGTGAAATTAAAATTGCTGCACTTGATTCATCTATTACTTTTCTAATTCTTTTTGTCATTTTTTCACTGAAAAAATGGTCTGCACCATTAAAAACCTCATCTAAAATAAGTAAATCAGTAGATCGACTTGATATCAAGGAAAGAAATAGCCTGGCCCTCATTCCTTTACTATAAAGCTTAAAGGGAACATCTAGAAATTTCCCCAACTCACTAAACTCTGCAGCTTCTTGAATAACATCTTTTCGTTCAACTTTAGTTAATTCAGGGAAAAAAAAGTGAGTTAAGACCTCTAGATTTTCTCTTCCCGAAAGCTCTGGCAGAACTATAACTTCAGTATCAAAAATACCTTTAACGTTACCATTAATTTTAATTTTCTCTACACGCCCAAAGATACCGCAAATATATCTACATAAAGATGTTTTACCTGAACCATTATTTCCAATAATTCCAACTCTCTCACCTTTATGAATCTGTAAATTAATATTATCAATAACAATAACTTTATCGCTTTCATTCAAGATAAAATCTATCGGCGACTTAAGGGCGTAGACAAATAAATCCCTAAAGGTTTGAGACCTGTAATAAGGCATTGAATAACTTATTGTGAAATTTTTTATATCTAAAATAATTTCAGAATTAGATTTGGAAATATAAGACATTTCGCTTTTTTCTCCAGTAAATTAAACAAACACATGAAACCAAAACCATAACTCCAAAAGCATCAAGCATCGAACTCCAATAAAGACCTACATCAAACTTCCATAAAAGATTTTGAAATGGTTTAATAAAAATATATAATGGATTAAAATCTACTAATTTTTGTATATTTAAAGGAAGCAAACTTTTTTGATAAAAAATTGGTGTCACGAAATACGCTAACCCCAAAACAAACGACAAAATAAACTGAGTGTCTCTAAAAAAAACATTTAACGTTGCAAGAAGAAAACTTAAGAAAAAAGCAAAAACAACCAAAAAAAAAGTAGTCAACATAAGCAATGGTATAACCCAAGGATTTAAAAAAACCGTTTTATCAACAATCAAAATTAAAATTAAATATGAAACTACAAAATTTATGAAATTATCCAATAATTGAGAAATTAAAAAAACCCAAGGATCAATTTTAAAGGCCATTAAGGTTGGGCGATTAGAAACAAATATACCAACGGTCATTGTTAACGACGAAGTAATAAAAACCCAAGGTATGACTCCCGCCAAAAGAAATAAATAATAATTTTCGATATTGATTTTCAAAACGTGTTTAAAAATCAAAGCCTGTACCCAAAATGTTAAAATAGGATTTAAAATTACCCACAAAAAACCTGCGAAAGTTTTTCGGTATCGAGACTTCATTTGGGCAATCGTAATCGTATAAATAAGCTCAAGTTTTTGTCGAATAGCTTTTGGATTTAAATTTAAAATCATCTATACCTATTTATCAAGGTTTGCTTGGCAGTGAATTAGACTAGATTATAGACCAGCAATTAGTTATTCTCAATTATAATTTAGGAAGGTGTCTGAGCATTGCTTTTGTTACTCGAGACCTACAAGACTCTTTGAAGAATTCAAAATTAGTTCATTTTATTTAAAATGAAAACTTGTCAAATTTGCAATTTTTCTTTTGAAAAGGTGCAAGACCAATTGATATTGGTCTTTGAAAGTAGTACAAATAATGACTCTACTTACTCCGCCTCAACTTCCATCATCAAAATTCCGTTCTCTAATGTATCTCCGGCTTTTACGTGAATGGCCTTCACAACACCTGAGGCACCACACTTGATTTCATTTTCCATTTTCATGGCCTCTAAAATTATTAATGTTTGTCCCTTTACTACTTTATCAC
>JAURXW010000503.1 GCA_030654205.1 Bacteriovorax sp. | reverse complement strand
AAAAATATTATTCAAAAAAGTTTTTGAAATTTCAAAAGGCAAAGAGAATTCGCTCCTTGAAATAAAGATCATCAAGAAAAATGGCGAAATATGTGATACAGAATCAATTTCATCACAGGTAAAAATCAACGGAGAAATCACAACCCTCGTTTTTGCGCAGGATATTTCCGCACGCAAAAAAGCAGAAGAAAGAATAATTAAAAATACTGAAGATTTAACTTTGGTCCAAAAACTCAATGATCTAGTTAATCAAGGGGGTACGCTTCAAAAATGTATGGAACTAATAAACGAAGAAACAAGAACCATGTTCTCTGGCAATGGGGCGGCAGTCTATTTGTTGGATTCAGAAAATAAATACCTTGAACTGCAGAGCTATCAACTTCCATCAGAAACCATAGCAAAAATTGAGCAAAAAATTAAGATCAAAATTCCAAATGTAAAAATTAAGCTCACTCCTGATAGCCCATATCAAAAAATCTTGGATGGGAAAAAACTTCAATATTTGGAAGGTTCCGACAAGATTATCGGGTTGATGCAGGAATTTACTGAAAATACATTTTTCAAGAAATTGATTCCAACATTATATAGGCAGATCGGTATATATTCTGTTATTGCAATCCCTTTGATCGTTCAAAATGAAAGTGTCGGTTTGCTGGAATTTTCGAGCAAAACTTCATTTAAACACGAAGACCTTAATCGATTCGAGTTTCTTGCTTTAGAACTCGGATCCGTAATCAGAAGAAAACAAGCCGAAGAAGCATTGAAAGAAAGTGAAGCAAAATTCCGTCAAATCGTTGAAAAATCCAATGATATCTTTTTACTGGAAAATTTCAAGACTTTGACAGTTGAATACGTCAGCCCGAAAATTTTAGATATTTTGGGTTATCCACAAACTGACTTTATAAACGCATCGAGAGAAAAAATCGAAGAAATTATTCATCCAGATGACTTGCTTATTTTTGACGGATTTAGAAATCATCTAATTCAATCCTGGCAAACAGGAAATAAGAATTTAGTGTTGGAGTTTCGAGCGAGGAATAACTTAGGTGAATATAAATGGCTGACAGGTAATTATTCACTTGTGGTGGATGATGCTGGTGAGCCTAAATCCATTATGAGTACTATTTCAGATATTACAGAACGTAAGCTTAATGAGTTGACCCTGCGTTTCAGAGTGAAATTATCCCAATTGGCGCCTAAACTCACGATGCATGAGCTTTTGGTGGCTATTCTTGATGAGGTTGAAGACCTAACCGACAGCAAGTTCGGGTTCTATCACTTCGTTGATCAAGAAGAAAGTTCCATAAGTCTCATGGCGTGGTCAACAAATACTATGGCGACTGCAAAGGGAGTTCTGGCAAGTGAAAATTCCAGTTTAATTGAACAGAAGGGTGTCTGGTTTGAATGCCTTCATCATCGCAGACCGGTGATTCATAATGAGCCAGAATCAATTACTCCCTATGATAAAAGAATTAAAGACCATTTACACATTAATCGCGAGTTGGCGATTCCGGTTATGCGTAAAGACAAAATCGTATCTGTTTTAGGTTTGGGTAATAAATCATCGAATTACACCCTTGCTGACCTTGAAATGGTTTCAAAATTGGCTGACCTGGTTTGGGAAATGGTGGAAAACAAGAAAATTGAAAATGAACTAAAAGAAAGCAAAGCAATTTTTAATGCTTTTATGGAAAACAGTCCAATTTATGTATTCTTTAAAGATAAGGAAATTCGATCAAAACAGCTCAGTCGCAATTATGAAACGATGTTGGGCAAACCGCTTGACCAACTTTTAAACAAGAATATGAACGATCTTTTTCCATCTCAAATTTCAGAAGATATGATTAAAGACGATCAACAAGTTTTGAGTGAGGGCAAATCCATTGTGGTGGACGAAGAACTTAATGGAAGGTTTTTTACAACCATCAAGTTCCCGATCTTCATGGATGATAAACCGGAATACCTGGCTGGTTTTACCATCGATATCACTGACCGGGTACTTTCTGAAAAGAAATTGGCAGAAAGTGAAGAAATGTACCGGTTAATCTCATCAGTTGTTTCAGATTACCTCTTTTCTTCACAAGTCGCTGAAGATGACAATTTGGAGCTAAATTGGGTGGCTGGTGCATTTGAAAAAATTACCGGTTATTCCATGGCTGAATATAAACAAATGGGCGGCTGGAAGGCGGCTTTATATCCCGAGGATAGTGAAATCGATAATCAGGATTTGCTTACTCTACGCCAAAATAAAAAGGTTATTACCGAAGTACGGACCATTAAAAAGACTGGCGAAATCGTTTGGGTGAGAGTGTATTCACAACCCATTTGGGATGAAGAAAACAATAGGTTAATTGGAATTAACGGCGCTGTTCAAGATATCACTGATCGCAAAAAAGTAGAAGAAGAAATCAAAAAGAGCGTCGAAGAATTTAAGGCACTTTATGATACTGCCATGGATTTCTCATTGCATCGAGATCCCTTTGTTATATTGAAAACCATATCAGATCGTGCCAGCAGTTTATTTGGGGTCTCTAACGCATTTGTTTACTTATACGATTCGAATCAAAATGACCTTGAACTAAAATTTACCAGAAACCCATCACAACCCTTGGGGATGCGTGTAAAAATGGGCGAAGGGATTTCGGGGATGGTCGCTG
>JAURXW010000483.1 GCA_030654205.1 Bacteriovorax sp. | reverse complement strand
AAAAGAGTTTCATAACCTTTCATTCTTTTAAAACGGATAAGAGCGTCTTGAGTTGTAATATCAAGAGCGTGACCAGCATGAAGTCTCCCTGTTATATTTGGTGGAGGTACAATTATGCAATAAGCTTTATTAGCTTTTCCTTTTTTTGGTTTAAAATATTTTCCAGATTCCCAAGTTGCATACCATTTTGATTCACAGTCTTTAGGAGAGTAGGTTGTTGGAAGCTCATTTGTTTCTGTGCTCATAAATTATGCCTTAATTAGTTTTAAAATAGATTCGATATCGTTTAAATTGAGTGTTTGCTGTTCTTTATTTGCCAAATTTTTAATTTGTATTTCATTTTTTAAAAGCTCATCACTCCCCATTAGCGTTACAAATCTCACACCTTTTTTTTCAGCGGTAGGAAAAACTTTTTTAAATTTTAAAGCCTCAAAGCTAGTAATAACCTTTAAGTTATTTTGGCGAAGAATTTGAGCAAGTTTTAAAGTTGCATCAAGTCCGCCTTCTTCTTGGAAGGTTAATAAAATATCATTAACTGGAATGTCAAAATTTGGTAAAAGTTTGTGCACTTCTAAAAAGTCTCTGAGTGTAACATCTCCAAGCCCAAAGCCTACACCGGCAAGTGCATCTTCGTTAAAAATTTGCAGAAGATTGGCATAGGCGCCACCACCACATAAAGCACGACGGTTATCGGGATGCTTATCGAAAATTTCAAAGACGATTCCGGTGTAATAATCCAAGCCTCGTACGATAGTAGGATCATATTTAAGATATTTTGTAATATTTGTCTTCTTTGCAAAATCTATAAAAATATTGAATTGAGCTGCAATTTCTATTTGATTATTTGTTTCTAGAAAAGCTTTAACAGCTTCAAAATTGTCTAAACGTAGATAGGCATAAAAAATATTTTCTGCTTCTAAACTTAAACCAACCTCACTAACCATTTTTTGAAGTGCTTCATGTGTTATTTTTTTTGCCTTATCAACAATCTTATAAAGTCTATAAGTCTGAGTTTCTGTGGACTTCATGAGTATTTTAAAAACGACATCTACAATAGATCTATCATTTAATAAAATTTCGAAATGGGATTCATTGGCACCATAGGCTTCAAAAAGTTCAACGGCAACTTGAAGGATTTCGACCTCCCCAAGCCGCCCAGGACTTCCGAAAACATCGCAATTTAATTGCCAATGCTCACGTACTCTTCCGCGCTGAGGTTTTTCATATCGCATTAAGTTGGGGATAGAAAACCAACGCAGTGGTTTGCTTGATTCGCGGTGAATTTGAGCAACCATTCTTGCAAGAGTGGGTGTCATTTCTGGACGAATGGCAACGAAACGCTCACCTCTATCCGTAAAAGAATATATTTGTTCATTAATTAATTCTTCACCAGATTTGGCCCTATAGAGCTCAACCTCTTCCAAGAGAGGCCCATCATATGATTCATAGCCAAAGCTTTCTGAAGTTTTGGTCATTACTGCAAAAAGATAATCGCGAACTCTTTTGTCTTTTGGAAAAAAGTCACGAGTTCCGCGGTAGGGCTGCTTATTTAAGGCCATTATTTATTCCTAAAAAAGGGTATTTTCAGAGGGAAAATATAACATTAAATGAGTTAAAAGTCTTGCAGCCAGTTAGTATCATCACTTGGTTTTGGCAGATTTTTTAAATTACTTGGAGAGTTATCAAGATTTAGCCAATCTTCTTTGCTTGGTTCGACCAGAATGGCCTCTGGAGGCTTAACTTCTTCAGTTACAGGAGCAAGTATATCTTCTATTGATTTCTCTTTTTGTTTTAATTCTTTAGCTGGTGCAATTTTTATAACACTAAAAAATTTAAGCTCGTCAGTTGAAGTTATTAAACCAGGAAAAGGTGCAAACGACGTACTAGTCGCCATTAGATAAAAGCTTTTTTCAATATTTTGCAATGAATCCATCATTGAGGGTATTAGTTCCTGTTTTATTACTTCCTCAAAGTCTTGAGTGTCTGGATTAAGTTTTGAGATCCAGCGAAAAAGTAGCTGCACTTTTTTATCAATTTTTTTAAATTCAAGATTTTCAAGATGACCGGCATTTTTCTGTAAAAGATATTCTTTAAATTTCGGACTATTTAATAAAGTATTGCAGTCTGCGAGTAAAGCCGATAGAAACCATTTTAGAAATGGCTCATTAACCTTATGAAGTGATTCTTTAAGAATCTTCAATGAGTTGCCATCTATGATTGCTTTTTTAGAATTTTCATTAGTTTTCAATATGGTTTTATAGATTTCTACTTTTCCAATAAGAAAAATATCTTCTTTGGTTAAGACTCTAGCGTAAGAATCAATATTTAATACTATTGGCAGAATTTTTTCGGACCCAAGTGCTATTTGGATACTTGTGATGAGAATATTAAGCTCAATTGGAATTTCTTTGGAGCTTTCAATTTGGAATGTTGAGTTTTGTATTTTTTCTTGTGAAAATACAGCTTGAAAGAAGTTGAATATTATTAGGCAGCTAAACAGTTTTATCATTTATCTGAGGCCTTTAGTGAGTCAGTGTTTTTGTAGTCAACATCACCTTTAACGATATAATATTTCCCTTTTTCTTGAGTTAAAAGTATTCCATCCATATTAATAATATTATTAACGGTTTTAATTTCACTAAGAGTAGTTAGTTTTTTATCTATCGTATTTATATTGGCAATATCAAAACTTGGAATATTACTGTTTCCAAAATTTCTAATAAAAACCAAGTTTTTTGGTTCAAAGTCACATATGAGATGACCGAGATCATTTAATTCAGAGGTATAAATATTTTCACGTTTTGAAAAATCTTTAAGTGGAAGATCGGTTTTGCTTATAATACTCCCTGAATTTGAAAAATTGATTCCAAATTCGCCAAGAATAAATTGATTTTGGCTTAAGCATATTTCCAACTTTACCATCGAGCTTTTGGCCTTATAGATAACTTCGCTTTTAGTCGTGTTTCGTTTAAATTCCAAAATCCCGTAAATTCCTTCTTCATTTAAATCAGTATAATAAACCGTGTTCTCATCAGTCATTATAACTTGAGGGATAAAGTAAGGGTTAAGTCGATTATTGAGTTTAATCGAAAATTTCAAGGCTGCATTAGTCGTATGCTCAAAACTTAGTATTTTTGAATAAGGATCATAAAAAGAAAGCCAACTATCACCTAGTAAAAGCCTAGGGGAAATTCCCATTCCAATTTCTCGTGGTTCACTTTCATCGAAATTTGTTAAAAATATTTTTTCTTTAGCGCGAAGAGAGAGAAAATTATTAAAATGTTCATTTTGCAAAATGACTAATTTTTTACGAGAGGAACTCGAAAATATAGTATATGAAGTTCCTATTTCACCTTTAAGAATTTCTTTAACTTTATAGTTTGTAGAAAAAAGCAAACTTCCTGAGCGCTTTTGATAATAAGTAAACTTTCCATCATTTGTTAAAAAACGAATATTGTTAATGGCTTGTTTTGCCAGAAGTTCAGGCAATATTATTTTAGCATTAGTATTGAAAGTCCAAATACATGCGCCGAAGGTTAAAAATATCAATAGACTATTTTTTAATGCCATAAAGTGTCCATGTATTGAGTGGATGAAGTTCGCTGTAAGCACTGACCGAGTTAAAAACGTTTTGCCATAGTACAAGTCGTGGAGTGTGAATATCATCAATAGCGGCACGGAGAACAAGCCAATTTTCGCCTGATTTAATAATCTGACCATCAATAATAAAAGGCATCGGATGACACTGGTTAATTGCTGTTTTTTGAAATTCTTCTGGCATTAAATCTTCGACACAGCCAACACCGTGAGCAACACCATTTGGCATTGTTTCAAGAAAATATTTCATCTCAGTTAAGTTTTTTAATGTTCTAGATTGTGTTCCTCTAGCTTCATTGATCATATTGGCAAATGAGTAGCGTTCAGTTGCAAAAGAATTTGTAAAATAATCAAACACAGGCCGACCCGTAAATTTAATGTCAGGTATAGTTTTTTCTTCCCAAATAATTTTTTTATTACAAGTGAGGGTTGTACAAGTTTCAAAATCATAAACAATAAAACAGCCGGATTTATATTCCGATCGAAGTGGATTGTATGATTTTGAATTTACTATTTTACACTTTGTTTTTGGTGAAGCCCCTTTTTGTTGATAGAGAATTTTAGCTATAACTAAATCTTCGCTTAGTGGTTCATCTGTTCTTGATCCGGGAATATATGAGATACATTCTTCTTTTTGCTTAATGCGATTTAAGTAACAGACTTTTAAAGGCCATCCTTCATCATGCTTCATGTCGAAGTTTAGTTTTGCAAAAGAATAATTGGCTTCTGCTCCACAGGTCTCTTGATTGGTTGAAATTAAGCGCGGTGTGAAATGATTTATCAGTCTGT
>JAURXW010000482.1 GCA_030654205.1 Bacteriovorax sp. | reverse complement strand
CAGCAACGGGAAGTCCAAAGCCTTCAAGAAGTGAAGGGAAAATAAAAGCGGCCGCGTGTTCGTAATACCAACGTTTTTCTTGGTCAGTAATTGTGCCTACTAAAATAAAACGTTCACTGAGTCCTTCTGCGATGATTCTCTGTTGAATCTCTTGGGCATAGGGATGAAAAGTAGTTCCTGCCAAAATAATTTTATAATCTGGGGTGATTTTTAAAAAATCAATTAAGACATGAAAGTTTTTTTTGGGTACTACGGTTCCAATCGAAAATATAAATTTTGAATCGGGAATGATTTGAGGAATGACAGAATCTTTTGGAAGAGAGATGCCATTGTAAATAATGAAAGTCTTTTTTCCTCTGAGATCAAAATTTTTTTCAACTTCGGATTGAGTAAATTGTGAAATAAAAGTGATGACGTTGGCGCGATTAATTTTTTGTTGAAGTTTGTGCTTAAATTTTTTGATGGCCTTTGGATCTTTGATTTCAAGTAGAGCATTTAAGTCGTGTATAGTTAAAATCGTGTGAGTTTTATTGGACCTTGGTTTATAGGGAGAGTCTTGATGAACGGCATGGAATACATCCATTTTGGGCATGAGAAAAGGAAATTTTTTTGCTAGTTTTTGGAATTTACCTGGGATCCAGTATGAAATATTAAGTGCGCTTTGATCAAAATAAGCTTTTAGATGGGCACAAAATTGTCCAAGGCCTGAAAAAGGGTCTTTGATTTTTTCGAAATCGATTAGGATTTTGGGGTTGTGGTTCATGGTTTTGATGATACACGGCCTTAAGTATTTTGTACATTTCCGATAGTTTTCAAAACTTACCAACACTCCCGTAGCAAAACTGGAACAAAAAAATACCCAAAATCCAATCAAGTTCAATTTCCTCAATCATCATTTTGGGCATTTGTAATATTTTAAATTCTAAAAACTAAAACTTCGAAATATCGTGAGCTAGAGCTGGGAAATCGATAAATGGATTTCTGTTACCTTGAGCTTTTTCAATTGCATCGTTACGATTCATTTCTTCTTGATCAACTGGATCTAAGTCATTCCAACGACGAAGAGTTTCTTCTTCATTTTTTGGAATTGAAATTTTGTAACGAACCGAAAAGTAAAATAATGCGCGAGCAACATTTCCTTTGTGAGTAAGTGGTGGTTCAAATCCATCAGTGTTTCCTGTCGTAGATGACCCAAATTTTGAAATATTACATTCATTTTTGGCCAATTCACCTGAGTCGTTTGAAACATCAGTAAAGTCGTCATTACCACGAATACTATTAGCTCTTGAATCAGATGGAAATAAATGGTGAAGATCGGATTTTTGAGTGTCAGTTGGAAAGGCACTTGTAAATTTACTTTGAGGCCAAGTATGTTCACAGTTAATTTTTATTCCATTAGGAATTGCGCCAACACCAACACCGGCACTAGCTCCGAATTTTTTTTGGCAATAAACATCAGAGATATAATTTCCAGAACCATCATTTTTTAAAAAAAGTTTTCCGAACATAATTTTTCTTGCACCATCATATCCAAGCGTTTTTTGATTTGCAGAAATTTTGTCGAATAGAGCAATTTTAAGGGAGTCATTTTTCAGAGCGTGAGAATTTAATTTTGTGCTTAAATCCGGAGCATAGTAAGAAAGATCAGCAAATGCGGTTGAGACAATGAGGAGGAGAAAAAGCGTGATTGTTGTTTTCAAAATATCTTCCCTTTGTAAAAAAATGTAATTGCAAAGGGAAGATAAGATAGGTGATTAGGTTTGGCCAATAGTTATCATTAGTTTTTCTAATAAAATACTTACTTTTTTCTGTAAGAATCTATGCCATCATGCTTAAAACTTTGAGATGTCCTGCGCTAAATTGGGAAAATCGATAAATGGATTTCTATTTCCTTGAAGTTTTTCAATTTCATTATTGCGTGTCATTTCGGCGTCATCAACAGGGTCTTGCTCATTCCATTTTTTTAAAAATGTTTGTTGCTCCTGACTTAAAATCATTTTGTATCTTACAGAGAAATAAAAAATTGCTCGGGCCACATTCCCTTTGTGCTCACTAGGCGGTTCAAAGTATGTATTGCCACCCGAAACGACAGAAGCGCCTGACTTACTGGCCTCACAATTTTTAAGATTTAAGTTTGTAACAACTTCGGCAAATTCATAATTACCTCGGGTCGAGTTGGCCCGTGAATCAGTGGGAAACAAATGATGCATGTCTGATTTTTGAAGTTCATTATTAAAAGATTTGTTGAATTTACTTTGAGGCCAAGTATGCTCGCAGTTAATATTGGTTTCGCTGATAGGAACGAGTTGTTCATTATTGCAATAAACTTCCTTAAGAAATTTTCCACGACTATCTGTTTGAACGTGCAACTGAGTATAAAGATACTTTCTTGCTGGCCCATAGCCCACGGCCGCATGAGTAGTGCATTTTCCAGTTTTTTGCTCACAACCTAGTACATCGTCGCCTGAAGACTTACGAGTGTGAGCAGAAGACAAAATCGTAAATAATTCATTTTTTAAATCTTGATCACGGAGTTCGTGTCGAGCAATTTGCTCTTGAAAATGAGTAGGATAATAAATATTAGAAGCAAAAGAAAGTAGCGGGAGCATTACGGCAAAGACAACAGCAGATCGCGAAATCAATTTCTTCATATTCATTCCTTTGAGGTTGTGTGTGATTCGCTGATAGCATAGAAGATTAATTATTAGTTTGCCTAATGTTTTTTATTAGGAGTTAGTTAATTTTTTGTTTTAAAATTATTTAGGCGCAAACTGTCCCCAAAGTTTTTCTAATCTTTTTTTCAATCCATCTTCTTTACCTTCTTGCGTTGGAAGATAAAAATTAGGAATAGGATCTTGCGTATAATTTTGTTTAACAAAATGATTTTCGAAAGAATGAGGGTATAAATATTTTTGTGAATCAATCGGCGGATGATTTTTTAAATGATCGGGAACATGAATCGTGGCCTGTGAGCGAACATATTCCAGTGCCTGATCAATTGCCAAATAAGCTGCGTTACTTTTATAGGTGGATGCTAAATAAGTAGTAGCTTGTGCTAAAATAATTCGGGCCTCTGGCATACCGATATTTGAAACACAATTAAGCGCAGATGTGGCCAAAGTCAGCGCAGTAGGATCAGCGTTCCCCACATCTTCGCTGGCAAATATAACTAATCGTCGGGCGATAAAGACTGGATCTTCTCCACCATCAATCATAACTGCTAACCAATGAATGGCCGCTTGAGGATCACTGCCTCGCATACTTTTAATAAAAGCTGAAATAACATCATAATGACGATTGCCGCCTTTATCAAAAGCACGGGCATTTTCAATAATTAATAATTTGATTTCTTCTTTGGTTGGATTTTTAAGTTTTGCCGAGGCCTCTAAAGTATTGAGAGCGACTCTGGCATCGCCACCGGCAAAATCGGAAATAATATTCAGGAGTGTGGAATCAATTTCCAACGAAAATTTTTCTTTGGTTTGA
Source organism: Bacteriovorax sp. (assembly GCA_030654205.1). Lineage (GTDB taxonomy): Bacteria > Bdellovibrionota > Bacteriovoracia > Bacteriovoracales > Bacteriovoracaceae > Bacteriovorax. The sequence continues at coordinate 2,678 of JAURXW010000482.1, read as the reverse complement.
AGCAAGATTTTATAAATATCTTCGGCCGTTAGCTCTTTTAATCCCACAATATGCATTCTTGAAAGTAACGCCTTATTGACCGAGACTCTGGGGTTTTCAGTAGTGGCACCAATTAAAGTAAATGCACCTTCCTCTATATACGGAAGTAGAGCGTCTTGTTGCGCCTTGTTGAAACGATGGATTTCATCCACAAAAATTATAGCTTCATGACCCATGCGCTCTCTCATCTCTTCAGCACTCGCAATAAGTTTTTTGAGATCGGCAACTCCGCCTAAAACGGCATTGAATTTATAGAACTCCTTGCCTGAGTTCATCGCCAAAAGGCGTGCAAGCGTCGTTTTACCGGTTCCTGAGGGACCAAAAAGGATAATACTGGGGAAGTTCTTAGATTTTAAATAAGGGTAGCTTTTAAAGATTTCTGCGTGACCGATGAATTCGCCAAATGTCTCGGGACGAGATAAATGGGCCAACGGAGGCAAGATTTTCCCCTTGGAAGCTGGAGCTTCTTCACTTAGTGTTGAGGAAAATAGTGAGCTTTGCGAAGATTTTTCCATTATTTACCATAAATAATCGTTGACTGAAAACTGGCGCTATCTTACAGTGATAAAACTTTTTTCACTAGTATTTTACTAGTTTAAACCTACATATTATGTAGTTTTCCAATGTTAATAAAGAGGAGGTGACTTAAAATGGCTCAAGATCCACAATCAGCAATTACCGTTATGATCGATGAACGATCTGGCGTAGAGCGTTCTTTGAAGAAATTCAAAAGAATGTGTGAATCTTTCGGTGTTGTACGTGAGTACAGAAAACGCCAAGAGTACAAAAAGCCTTCTGTTAAACACAAAGAAAAAGTTGAAGCAGCAGAAAAAAGAAGAAAGAAGACAGCAATGAAATTTACGAGAGTTTCAAAGTACTAGTCCTTTCACTTTCTAATATTTAAAAAATTAGTAAAGGCCTCAAGAATTTGGGGCCTTTTTTATGTCCAAAAAAATCTAGAGCTTGTTAATTTCCAAAGCTACTTGAATATCTTTTGCACTTACTCCACCTTCATCATGAGTTGTTAGTGAAACTATACATTTCCCGAAGCTCACAAATAAATCAGGATGATGATTTTGTTTGTTGGCAATCCAAGCAATGGCATTAACAAAAGAAATATTTTTAAGATAAGACTTAAAAAGAAATTCTTTTACGATGCATTTTTTTTTAGCATCATAAGTCCAGCCTTCTAGCGTTTTGAGTAATTCTTCATTCATAATTTTTCCTATTCTTTTTTTTCTTTTCAAATTTAGCAGGAAAATCAGATAGACTCATGGAGAGTCTTGCCAGCTCAAGTGGGTTTTTATCAATTAATTTAAACAGGTCATCAAATGAGTCGATAACAAAATAAACTGGCTGTAAAATATCAATACGAAATGAAGTCCTAAGCGCATCCATTGGGTCAAGGTATCGTCTTTCAGGGATCTCGCTTTCAACAGAGTAAATTATTTCTGACTTAGAGGAAAGAATTCCTCCTCCATAGGCCTTGAGTTGATTATTTTCTTTGATCAAGCCAAATTCGATTGTGAACCAAAATAAACGAAACAATCGCATCTGAGTTTTCTTATCAGCATTTAATGCCAGCTTGCCATATTGATGCATAAATTCAGCATATGGAGCATTAGTAAGTAGAGGACAGTGCCCAAAGAGTTCATGGAAAACATCGGGCTCTTCGATATAATCAATTTCGCTGGGAATTCGAATAAAATTAGCAGCGGGGAATTTTTTTTGAGCGAGTAGTGAAAAAAAAGTATCAGGTTGAATAAGAGCAGGAACAGGTTGAACTCCCCATCCAGTATGAGAATTTAAAATAGCTGTAATGTCTTTATGTTGAGGTATTTCGTTTTCAAATTTTAAAAGCTCTACCCCTTTTATAAATTCTTTTGAGGCCCTAGTGCTAATTAATTCTTTTTGGCGTTTTAATAGAAAGGTCCAAGTTTCATTTTCTTCTTTGGTATATTGGGCCAGCCCGTCTGAATCCAGAGGTATTGAATGATAAGTGTGTTTGGGCTTCACGAAAGTTCACGTTTATAAATTGGCTTGCGATAGAAAAACATTGCATAGAGAGCTGGGTAAATCAACAGATCAAGGGCCTTATTGCCAGTTGTGTAATAAATTTCATCTACAATATATGAATCGAGTTCATTGATTTTTTCAATTCGGTGATTATGTTTCCATTTTTTGAGTGGCGGAGGCAGTAATGCCCCTTCATCCACAAAGACAATTTCATAATCGTTTCTGAAGCCATCTGTAATATGACTTATCCATTTTTGTTTTGCCAAACCAAAGAAATCTATTTGCAAATGGATTTCATCACCTTTTTTGCAACCATCAAATCTAAGTATTTCTAAACGCAGCAATGGTGGCTTTAATGCCTTAAATAAATCGATGTTAAATTTTGAAAAAAGAAGCTGATAATTTTTTTCAATTCTCGTTTTAATTAAAATTTTCATTAAAAATTTAAGCGGCTTTTTTGATTGATTTCAAAGAGTACTTAATCCTCTGATTATTATAAAGCGAGCTAAACGGACTTAACCAGCAATCTTCGCTTAGACTAAAAATAACTTTATGATGGCCATCAACATGGTCTGCTTTAATGAAAGCCTTGGGAAATAATGCAAGCGGTGCTTTTTCTAACC
>JAURXW010000473.1 GCA_030654205.1 Bacteriovorax sp. | reverse complement strand
AAAAAAATAAATTTATCAATTTCTATCAATGAAAGCAGCATCGACAATAAAACCCTCCGTTTAGAATGGATTAGTAGCGAAGAACTAAAAGACTTTAGCGTTAGAGTTTCAGAAGATTTTACCTTTAAGAAATTCTCGGATATTAGCACTCAGTCCCCTGCTAAAATTCCCTGGGACAAACCCGTGGCATTTGTCAAAGTTATGGCAATTAATAAATTGGCCCAACAAGTTCAGTCCGCTCCTTTAAAGGTTTACTCAATCACAAAAATAGAAAAAGCTAAAGGCCGTAACAATGACCAAGACTTTTCATCAAGAATTGTGAATTTATTTAATAAAATGCTTGAAAATAGCAATAAAGGAAAAAAGTGACAAACTCCACACTCTTTTATTTTTTTCTAATTTATGTAAAAATAATTACATGGCAAAAGTAAAAGAAGTTAAAGACTTAAAAGTAATGGTTGTTGATGATATTTCATCTTTTCGAGATATTATTACCAAAATTCTCACAGAGCTTGGAATAATTTTAATAGTTGAGGCTTCAACTGGCCTGGAAGCCTGGGAAAAAATAGCGCTTGAGTCTAAAGGTGTTGAGAAATTTGATTTGGTAATATCAGATATTAATATGCCAAAAATGTCTGGAATGGATTTATTAAAAAATATTCGAGAATTCAATCGTACAGCAAAACTCCCCTTCATTCTCGTTTCCACTGAAAGTGAGCAACATATAATATTGCAAGCACTTCAATTAGAAATTTCCGATTATCTTCTAAAGCCTTATGATAGAGAACTTGCTATTAAAAAACTTAAAAAAGTTTTAACGAAAATTATCTATGCCTAGTTAGTTATTGATTAAGTAAATACCTTTTTTATTTTCAGCTCTTTTATTTTTAACTATTTAATCACAATCATTTTTTTTCATTTTGCAAAACCTCAATTAATCTGCCAATTCAGGCAGTTTCAAATGAGGATCTTCATGAAAATTCAAAACAACAAAAATCACCGAGTACAAATCTTTGGAACTTTGATGCTCGCAACACTACTGCTGGCCTCCTGTGGAGCAAAAAAAGATGCTTCAGGAGAAGCGAATTTAGAAGTCAGTGATATTGTCAATGGAAAGATTGTTACTAAAAAAAATTCAAATGCGTCTTCTGTCGTTGCGCTAATCGCAGAAGATAATGGATCACAGTCCCTATGCACAGGAACAATTATTTCTCCAGAAATTATTTTAACGGCCGCTCATTGTGTTGATGAGAAACCAGAAAAAATACATTTATTGTTTGGAACAAATGCTCAAAAAACCAATGAAGCCAAAATTAGAATTGTAGATAAATTTATTCAACATCCAAACTGGGGAAGACATTTTCCTGGAGGTGAAGCAGATCTGGCCTTAGTCCACTTTAAAGGAAGTTTACCTGTGGGGTATCAACCTGTTAAACTTGCCGATGAAAAACTTAAATTAAATATTGGCCAAAAAGTTTTAATGATGGGTTTTGGGGTCACTAACGGTACCAGTAGATCGGGATCTGGAAAATTGCGGCAAACAGAATCAACAATTTTAGAGGAACATTCCTTAACAGAAATAATCACCGATGCTCATAAATCAAGTGTGTGTTTTGGTGATTCCGGAGGACCTGCCTTTATAAAGACTGGTAATGACTTTATTCAATGGGGTGTCGCTAGTTCGGTTTTAAATTCGTCTTGTAATCAGGCCTCAATTCACACGGGGCTTATGAAGTATAGAGGATGGATTAAAACGACAAGTGAGAAGCTTGAGAACTAACCAAATATTTGACATTTGCAAATACTGGATATATACTCTTTAGGTATATATCCAGTCATAAAAAAGAAGCTGGAGTGTTACCTATTAATGTTAAATTTAAGGAGAAATTATGAATTTATATTTTTTAGATATTAAATTTCAAAAGCCAGAAGATTTCATTCAAGAAATTAATTCATTACATAAAGTGAAAAAACATATACAAAAAAAACACAGCGCTGTTCTTAAGTTTGATTCAGAAAAAACTTTCAATAAATTATTCACCATAAATAAAATACAAATTCTAAGAGCAGTTTCTCAATTAAAACCAGACTCAATTTACCAGCTTGCATTTTTATTAGGAAGAGAGCCGCAACATGTTTTAAAAGATTGCCGTCTTTTGGAATCTTTAAAAATTATCACCTTGGAAGAAATAAATATCGGCGGTAGATCTGCGCTGAAGCCAGGTTTAATATATGACTGTGATATTATCAGAATTTTTTCCAAATCATTTACTCATCCTTTTACGATAAGTGAAAAAGCTGAAAGCTTGTTTGAGATAGGAAAAAATAAAGCTGTGAGCCGATAATTTTTCTCGTATTCAATTATGAGGAAACAGTTCCACTAAATAAACTATAACCGTTTGTCCTAGATTTTGGGCGCAATTTAAAATGCATTCTGAGTCCCACCGTTATTAAAATGAGTAACCTTAGATAAGGTTGACCAATAATTAGCAACAGTTCCAGCTTCAGTAGTTATGGCATTTACCTGAACCGCTTTATTATTAAAGTTTACTGAACC
>JAURXW010000456.1 GCA_030654205.1 Bacteriovorax sp. | reverse complement strand
CAAATATTTTGCTCTCTACTTCTACTATCAGATTCTTAGTACCCATAGGTTTCCATTTTATTGCCACTATTTGCCCCTAAATTAAATTCGGGTTTCGCAAATATATATTTCAAACAAACACTCATTAAAATTTCCCCGTTTCATTTTTTAAAATTTCTTTCATCCAATCTTAACAAGTCATTAGTTTTTTTTCTTTTTCACTTACTCAATCTTTCTAATTAATTATTCAATCTCAACCTCCTATTTCTATTCTTTTCCCGCCGCCGCCTTTCGTCTTATCTCCAGTCCGTGACCACTTCCCATCAACATCGGTGGGGGGGAGTGGTCACGGACGACCAAGGGGAGAAGACGAATGGCGGCGGCGGGAAGTCTTCGTTATCGTTTATCAATTTAATAAAAATATTAGAGACCAACTTTTTATCGATGGCCGGTCTTCCGGCCATACTTGCGGCCATCATTATCCGGCCATTCGTTCTTCAAATTTCAGACAAACACTTTTTAAATTTAGCACACCACGAGACATTTTAATCGGAGCTTCAAGAGGCGAAGATTTCCATTCGAGTGCTGAGGTAATGGCCAGTCGATCAAACAATTCTGTATTGCCAATATGCTTTAATGCTCTCTCAATTCTTCTCGAGATGGATTCATCTTCACAAATAAAAATCACTAGCGATATTGAAGTCAAGGCAGAGTAATTCCATAAAATGGATCGATAACGTGATTCCGATTTCCCGCGCCTTTCATATTCAAGTGCAATCGTTCTAACACCACTTGGTAGTTGCATTGTAAAAACTGCATCAGGAAATTTCATCTCACCATCCTTATTTGAAACCATATAATCCTTTTGATTCATCATTTTTAGTTCTCTTTCAACCCGCCATGAATAGATATAAGAGGCTTGTTCCATTTCACAAAGTGTTCGAGCAACAAATTCATCGTGATCAACATGATTGGCCGGAACCGGATTAACGATTGACCAATTTCTCGCGTAAAGAAAAGCCTTTCCCTTCTCATCTAAAATCCATTTTCCAAGTAGTGAACTGGCCGGATGTTTTTTTATGTATCCACTTTTTCGAAGATGGCCGAGTTGTCGCTCTTGCCATCTTCGATGTTTATTACGACAAAAATAGCGCCCCCAATCGCGCGAGCTTAACACTCCAACCTTCCCTAAGTGGCGAAGGGCCTCTGCTACATAACCAGACATTAAGCGACCGTTGGCATAATAATATTTCATTCCGACCTCTGTTGTTTTGATGCAGCTCCTTCTAAAGCGAAAGACGTGCCAACGAAGGCGCTACTTTAAAAAGATGGTAAAACGGAGGTACTGGTATTTTTGCAAATAATTTTTAAGCCTTAGGAGAATTGTAAATCGAGAAACAATAAATCATGCACGGCGGTGTGCCTTTTGGCTCCACATTTTTGAGAATTGTGTTTCTCAAAAATGAGAATTTAGAGCTATTCCAAAAATGTCATTGAACTTTTGAGGTGGCGTAAAAATAAAAACAGCCGTCGATATTTTACGTCGACAGCTGTTTGGTATTTGCTAATTTTTCAATACGCTATTTAAGTGTGAAGTTAGTGAAATAGAAACATTTTTTATGTTAATCAATGCCGGCATAGGATTTTCGGTAAAATATAGTTGTGAATTAGAATAGTTCGCAGCTTTATAATGGCTCGATCATTTTTCTATCGCATTCCCCTGAGATCGATCATCATTGTTATCGACTTTATTTTCTTTGATAATATTCTTACTACTGTCATTTACGCTTGAGAGTTTGGTCTCAGTTTCCAGACTGAGTGGGTAACATGTGACTTTAAAATCCGTTGTGTAATTCATTAGTTTTTTTGAAACAAAACCCGAGCTTTCTGTGATGTCACCATGTCCAGGTTTTAAATAACTACTAATGATAACACCTTCAGGGACACCCACTTTAATTGTACGTCCTTGAGAAACATCAAGCTTATTAAACTCTAATGTCACAAATAAGTTATTGATTGCTCCTTCAGCCTTTACGTTTCCTTTTTCGTCAATAAGAGCAGGAATCAAAAACTCTTTTTTGTCACTCTTGCACATAATTGTATATTTAACCGCGGGAGTGCTAACTGGAACAATATTTGCTTTAGTGAGCGCCGTTGTAATGTCACAATGCTTTCCCATTTCGTTTTTAAAAACATTCCAGTCGTAAGGACCTTCAACGATTTTTTTCCAAGATTTTGTATCCTTTTGAAAATTATCGACTAATTTATCAGACATTGCGCGGAAGGTTTTACAAGCTTCAAGTCCAGCTTTGAAACCTTCGCGTGCAATTTTTTCTTTTTGAGGATCTTTTACTTGAAGATCTTCTATATTTTTAGATGCTTTTTCACTTAATCTTACTATAGAAGAGATTATGAGAGCCTTTTCAAAATAACAATTTGCTTCCATATGCTTTTTAAAAGTTGCGGGATGATATTTATCTTTTTTAACTACGTCCATGATTTGGTCAAGCTTCGCCTCAATATTCTCGACATTCGGGCATTTCTCTATAATTTCGCGTGCATCTTTTCTAATCCCTTCATCAGTTGATTGAGCTTTGACCAACATCGAATAAGTAAGAGAACTTAATAGCACTAACATGGTAATATTGAGTTTTATAAAAGACTCCTTATTTTAATAGTCACCTATTCAATATCGGTATTTTGCTTAAAACACTTTATAGCTACTGTTTTTGAGATGAATGGTTTTAAGGGGCCTTCCTTATATGAACTCTTCGTATTCGATAACAGAGGCACCTCTTATCAGTTTTCAGGCGTTTGGGCCCACCGATGAGTCGATTGACGAAAGGCTCGTGAACAAAGGGCGAGTCACAGACATTGGTCATGTATACAGCTTTTTAAAGTGCCTATAAAATGGACACCTCTGATTGGAAAAATTACAAAAATAAATCAAGCCCATACAAACATACTATACTGACAAAAATAACTTATGGAGCTATTATGAAAAAAATTATTTTA
>JAURXW010000454.1 GCA_030654205.1 Bacteriovorax sp. | reverse complement strand
AGAATCATGACCAATGTGAGTGACCTGGGGACCCATATCTAATTTGTTCTTTTTTTCTATTATCAATTTATTTTTAAGCAAAAATTCAATAACAGAGGCCACTAGAGAGCGCTCAATATTTAAGTGCTCCGCTATTTTTGAGAATTGGCCATATTCAGGAATGGAGACTCCTAATCGAATAGCACTATAATACCAATGAGAATAAAAACGCGCCCGATCTTCATTTGTAAATTGACTAATGAAATCATTAAACGAATTATTGATCGACATGAGAGCAATAATAAGAAGAGGATTTAGTCTCTAAAGTAATTTTCATACGGAATAAAATTCAGTATGATTAAGGAAATTAATTATCTCCAATTTAGTGGTGACTATGAATAATATAAAACTTTTTGAACATCAGAAGGTCAGGGCCGTTTGGCATGAAGAAGAGCAGCAATGGTATTTTGCTGTTGCCGATGTTGTTCAAATTCTCACTGATTCAAAAAATGTCACAGATTATATTAAAAAAATGCGTTCACGAGATAAAGAGCTTTCCAAAGGGTGGGGACAGATTGTCACCCCCCTTTTAATGGAAACGGCTGGGGGAAAGCAAAAACTTAATTGTGCTAATACTGAAGGGATTTTTAGAATTATTCAATCTATTGCATCTCCTAAAGCCGAGCCGTTTAAGCGTTGGCTAGCGAAGGTCGGACATGAACGAGTATTGGAAATTGAAAATCCTGAATTAGCTCAAGAGCGTATGAAATCTCTTTACGAGCAAAAAGGGTATCCTAAGGATTGGATTGATAAACGCTTACGCGGAATAGCTATTCGACAAAATTTAACTGACGAATGGAAAGAAAGGGGCATGAAAGAAGAGCTCGACTTTGCAATATTGACTGCCGAAATTGCCAAGGCAACTTTTGGAATTACTCCCACTGAATATAAAAAAGTGAAAGGTCTTAGCAAAAAAAATGAAAATCTTCGAGATCATATGACCGATCTTGAATTAATCTTTTCGATGCTGGGAGAAAAGGTAACAACCGAAATTTCAAAAAAAGAAAAGCCAGATACTTTTGAAAAAAACAAGAAAGTGGCTAAGCGTGGTGGACTGGTTGCGGGCAAAGCTCGGAAGGATACGGAGAAAGAATTAGGACATAGTATTGTTAGTAAAGAAAATTTTCTAGCGATAGAAAATAAGTCTAAAAAGAAGAAAAAGAAATAAACTACTAAAACGAGTAATCCAAGCTTGAAAAATTTAAATATAATACTCCATATGTTATTTATTCTAGCAACTTTTAGTTGCAGTTCTCAAAGTAAAAAGCTCAACCTGAAATTGATCGATGAACTTTCCAGTACAAACGCGCACTCATTAGAACTTCCTTATTATGCTCATTATAAAAAAAATGATAAGGAATTAATTTATCTGGTAACTGCACATGGATTAGATATTAATAGTTCAACTCATTTAGGGATCAAAGAGATTATAAAATCCTTTTCACCTCAAAAAACAATTATTTTATAAAACAGAACATGGTGCACTTGTTGGAGATATAATTTGTTCTATAATAAAAACCAGCGAAGAGACAAAAATAAATCCGTTTGAGTATTTGGTTTGGGGTCAGGAAAATGCGGCTGAAGTAAAACTTAATCCTGAGAAATTTATGCCTTGGTCTTTCAAGCAAAAATAGTCAAGCAGAGTTACCGCAAGGATACGATTATCTGGATTATTTCGGTTGGGCTGTATTTTTTTAGAACCAAGCTTGAAGATCGAATTTTAAGAACTTAGCTTAATAATGGCAATTTTGGATGGTTGGACTAACTTCTCCCATTTTTTATTTCTTGGACCTAAAGACGAACAAATTATTAATAATCGATGGGTTGGAAGTATTGGAATTATAAACAATGTTCGTCAGTGGAGTTTCCTTTCAGTAAAAATTGTAATATTTACAACTTTTCAACAACGTAAACACTTTTATGCGATATATATTTCCATAATATCTTTATGGAGACACTTATGAATAAACGTCTTTTCGCTTTAATTCTACTGACCATTACTTTCTCCTTTTCTAATTTAGCCAATGCGAAAGATAAGTATTTTGTCTGTGATCAGCCAGTGAATGGAGATTGGTTATATCGTGAAATTTTAGATGGAGATTCTTGTTTTAGTGAAACGATTGAAAAGTCAGATATTGAATGCATTAAATATGATGGAGCTACATCTGTTGGCAGTACTCCGAATTTTAATAATAAAGCTTTATGTTCTGTTAAAGTAAAAGTTTTAGATATCTTTAGCAATTCGATTAGAAATGAAACTTTCCAAACTGTTGGCTACATAGAACAGCGTGGAGGTAGCGGCAATGGAATCTTTTCATATTATCATAATAAAAAAATAGCTCGAGATTGCTTGACTAGAATTATTGCTAAAAATATTTGTATATTAAACTTCTAAAACTAGCAAACCGCGTTTTTAATAGCTAGCAATTACGATATGGGCCTGAGAAATCGGGCCCTATTTTTGAGTTAGGAATATAAGCTTATTACTTTGATCAAAATTTGATCGTCCCATTCATCATTCTCGCTTCTTCTTATTCACTTCTCTCAATATTTT
>JAURXW010000057.1 GCA_030654205.1 Bacteriovorax sp. | reverse complement strand
ACTTTTGCACTTCTCTACCTAGCTGTTCCTGGAAGTATCTCAGCTGCGGCCAATGACCTACAAAGTGCATTCTTTTTTAGTGTGCAAACTTTTTCAACCGTGGGCTATGGAAATATTTCACCAAATAATTTATATGGAAATATTATCGTTGTTTTAGAAATTATGACGGGCGTAATATCGATGGCCCTAACAACAGGATTGGTATTTGCAAAATTCTCGAAGCCTTCTGCTAAAATTATATATTCAAATAATTTGCTCCTTACAAAATTTGATGGCCTTGATGTCCTGATGTTTAGAATGGCCAATGCACGATCGAATAATATTATCTCGGCCAACGTTGAACTTCATTATATTTACGCAACTACAAGCCCAGAGGGAGTCAGTATAGTGCGCTTTCTTCCCTTAAAACTGATAAAAAGTTACTCTCCTGTTTTTTCTTTAAGCTGGAGTGTGTTTCATTCTATAGATAATGAAAGTCCTTTTTTTGGTAAAAGCCGCGAGGAGATCTTAGCCCTCAAAAACGAATTAGTTGTTATTTTGAAAGGAACTGATGGTACTTTTTCACAAAATATTTATGATATGTACCGATACGTCACCAAGGATATTCTCTTTAATCATCAATTTATTGATATATTAGAACGCTTAGACGATGGCACTCGGGTCATTGATTATAGCAAATTTCATTTGACTATTAATCATGATAAATAAAATTGATAAAACCAAATTTAGCATCAGACCAATTGCTGCAAGTGATAAAGAATCACTGCAAGCTGGTTTGGCCATGCTATCTCATGAATCAAAGCGCCAACGATTTTTTTCTGGTAGAAAAGGCCTTACTGATAAAGAGCTCACCTATTTCACCGAAGTTGATCAACATAATCATATTGCATTTGTGGCCATTTTTACTGATGACAATACTGCAGTTCCCGCCGGCTCAGTAAGATGTATACGCAATCCAGAGCGCCCTGAGTATGCCGAACTGGCCATTACTATTATTGATCAATTTCACCATCAAGGCCTGGGATATCATCTGCTAGAAACGCTTGCAGCTAGTGCCATTAAAGAAAATATTACTCATCTTTATGGCGATTTTCATGCCAGCAATGGCAATATGTTAAAGCTCTTGGATAAATATCGTTTTCGACACAATATCCCGAGTGATTCATTCCACATAATTCATAACAATGACGGCTTCCTTTATTTCGAAATGGCACTTGCTTAACTAGTCAGACCCAGTAAAAAATGCTAAATTTTATGAATTCTTAAAAATATTTAAATTACGTAAAAGGATAATTGTATGGGAAGAAAGTGGAATAATATTAAAGAAAAAAAAGGCGATCAAGATAAAATTCGCTCTTTGATGTACACCAAATGTCTTCGCGAAGTCACCAAAGCTGTAAAAAATGGTGGAGAGGAAATTGAAAGCAATTTTCTTTTAAGAATTGCCCTCGAAAGAAGCCGAAAATACAACGTCCCTAAAGACAATATTGACCGTGCTATTAAAAAAGGACTTGGCAATGAAGACGAAGGATATTCAGACATTGCTTACGAAGGTTACGGCCCTAATGGAGTCGCCATTTTCGTAGAGGCCTCTACAAATAACGGTACAAGAACAGTCGCTAATGTTAGAAACTTTTTTAACAAATGCGGGGGCTCTCTTGGAACTACAGGTTGTCTTCAATTTGTTTTCGAAAGAAAAGCAGTTTTTGAAATTCCTCAAGCTAAATTAGTCGAAGATGATTTTACGATGGATATGATTGATGCTGGGGCCGACGATGTAGTTCTAGAAGACAATTATTTTACTGTTACCGCCCCAATGGAATCATTTGGAACAATCCAATCTAAACTTGACCAATTAAAAATTACGGCCGAAGAAGCAGGACTCGAAAGATTGCCTTTAACTTTTAAAGAAATTGATAAAGAGACATTTAAAATTGTCACTAAACTTGTTGATCTTCTTGAAGGTGATGACGATGTAACGAAAGTTTATCATAATGTTAAATATGATGATTCATTTGCTGAAGGCTAGCTTTGAGTAAAAGACAAAGACTAAAGCTTGGATAAAGCAAAAAGCTGATCTTGGTGAAACCATATTTCAGCAAAATTTTCTATTACAAGTATGTGCTCTCCACCCCAAAGTCCTTTAAACAAGGGATCTTCAAAATGCGATTGGGCCAAATCTCTATTTAAGTAACTTCTAAAATCTTTAAATATTATTTTAGCACTTAAATCGTTAGTAGATCTCATAATCTCAGCGCGGATATAAGGATTTCTTTCCCTTGGGTTTTGAAGATTTATGGAAAAATCAATTTGATTTTTATAACGGTATTTTTTTGAATTTTTTAATTCTGTTAAAATAGCAATTTTTTCATCGAGTAAAAATTCTAATTTATTTTTTGAAAAATAATGCCCCTTCATTTGTTTAAAAAAATAATCAACACATTCATTCGGATTAAAAAGATGAAATAAGGCCTTAGTAACAAGTTCAATTGTAACTTGGAAGCTCGGATTATAGGCCCGGGGTTTGATGGTTAATCCCAAAAAATAAAACTCACAGATTGAATCAAAGCTTAAAGCTGAGGTACATTTTTTCAAAGCGATGAATAATTTATTATCCATCGCTTCGTCACCAGTTCCCCATTCTTCTTTTTTGGGAAATAAAGTTAGGTCTAACATTATTTTAGAAGTGTATTTAATTCTATTTTAAGATTTTTATTTCCCACATCTGTTGAAGGAAATTTTGGATCAAATCCCTCAATTGCTCCTTTTTTATCCAGCGCATCTCCACTGGCCGAATAACGAGCAATAACATGAAGAGGACCCTTTAGAGATGATCCTGCAATCATAATATTTTTCTCTGTAATCACAAAGGCCTGAGGAAATTTTGGATTATCGATCTTTATAACGGCAACTGGAGGAGTTCGATCCCCTGGATTTGAATCTGGACCCG
>JAURXW010000442.1 GCA_030654205.1 Bacteriovorax sp. | reverse complement strand
TGAAAATCAAAACTCATCGCTACATTTCGAACAAAACCCGCCCCTATCGATGTAATTTTAATTTGATCATTACTAAATTCGACAATTCCATCTTTACTAAATTCCAAGATATCATTTTCTATTTCATTCCAAAATGGAATCTGCACCTTATCCACAACACTTATTTCGTTATGACACATCATCTGAAGAATTAAATCTTGAACAAGAAGATCTTCACTTGTTTGAGTATGTCCAATTTCGATTGGCAATTCACCTGAAAGAATTTTTTGTTCATACGATCTTACGTCTTTAATATTTTGGATAAAACTTAATGATGAATCTGAAATTGAACTTGGCCCCAACCCAATTAATATGGATGATTTTTTATCCACATATCCCATAAAGTTTCGATGTAACTTTTTTTCGACCATCGCCTTATAAAGAAAACTCGTGGGCAAAGCAAAATGATCCATTCCTATGTCTTTGTATCCATTTTCAATTAAAAGTTTTTTTCCTAATTCATAGAGCTCTCTTTTAAGCTCTGGTGTAGGCAATTCACTTTCAACAATTAGGCGCTGATTTTTTATTTTCTCCGGCAGATGGGCGTAGCTGTAAAAGGCAATAAGGTCTGGCTTCATTTTAGCAACAATCTCAATAGTTTTTGAAATTGATTCAAGGGATTGTTTTGGTAATCCATAAATAAGATCAAAGTTAATTGAGCTAAAATTTCGAGACCTAATTTTATCTACCAAGGTCTCAACCATAGCTGGGGATTGATCGCGATTTATGGCCTTTTGAACATAGGGATCAAAATCTTGAATCCCCAAAGAAACTCTTTTAATGTTTTGGCGAGCTAAAACATCGAGATGCTCATCACTGCATGTTCGTGGATCAATCTCAATAGATCCGATAAAAGTTTGAGATTTATTTTGAAGTAAAGTTACAATTAACAATTCTAGATTTTCTGGAGATAAAAAAGTCGGCGTTCCCCCCCCGAAATGAAGGGAATTAACTTTTAAAGGAAATCCCATTTTTTCTTGATATATCTCCCATTCTTTTAACAGTGCAACGAGATAAGTTTTTTCATTATCATGACTTTTAGTGATTATTCGATTACATCCGCAGTAATAACAAAGGCTCTCACAAAATGGTACATGAACATATAAATCAACACCGGCATCCTTTTTGTAGGAAGCTCTTAAATGAGAAATCCACTGCTTTTCATTGGGAGAATTATTCCAAAAAGGAACAGGTGGATAGCTGGTATAACGAGGACCTGGACGGTTATACTTATTTATCAGCTCAGATATTGACTTCATTTTATATTCCTAAGCATAGAGCTCTAGTACTTCAATTAAAGTTGGATCAAGACTTTCTTCAACGTAACAATTCTCTGTTTCCCAAAAAACAATTTTATGAACAACAATACCTTTGCCTTTAAGTAATTTTGGACAAACTTCCCAAAGAAGAAAATTGGCCATGTTTTCAGCCGTAGGGTTTTTGTCTAGAACAAAAATCGTTTTATATGAAGGAGCAAGATTTAATAATTCTATCGTTTTGGTATCTTCTTTAAAAATAATCATCGTATGGTCCCAATGATCCAGAACCCAGCCTCCGATGGCCGATTTAACTACCGAAAAATCAATGACTCTCCCCAGAGAATCAAGTTCCTTAATCGGTGTTACATGAACCCAGATAACTCCATTATGCCCATGAAGTGAAGAGCATTTACTTTCATGATTCATCACTCGATGACCGTAGCAAAAATGGATTTTTCTTATGGCAGATTGCATGACTAGTTTATGCAAAGTACTCCCCTAGTTTAAAAACTGGGATCAGTATATTCTGAGCAATTTGGCAAAAACATGACTTAAATTAGATAATTAGGATTATAAAATCATATGATTTTAACCTTGAGATTCTCTTGAATATTTCTTTACTTAAAAAAAACTAGCAAATTTTCAACTAATTTATTAAAACAATGAGTAATTATCGAAATCTTGAAATAATTATTAAAAAATTCATCAAAACTTGAATAAAAGAGGGAAGTATGAAGACATTTAACAATATTGCGACTTTTGTTAAAAAAAAAAGAACAGAGCATCACCGCAAGTATTCACAAGACGAACTATCAACTTTACTGGGTTTAAAATCTAATCATCTTATTTCAAAAATCGAAGCAGCGGCCTGCAGTGTTCCACTTAAAACTCTACCAAAACTTGCAAAAATTCTAGAAGTACATCCAGATGAATTTAAAGAAGCAATTATTAAAGATCATCAAGAATCATTGGATAGATATTTTAAAAAATTATTTTTTTAAATCCCTCTCCATCTCAAGCGCTTCCAAGTAAGGCGATACTTGCTCATAACCACCTTCAAAATTTTGAAGCTTGCCGTCTTCAAGTAACCATACTTTATTAGTTACGGTACTTAAAAAAGTTCTATCATGGCTAATTAGAATAACTGCGCCTTGAAAAGATCCAAGCTTTTCTTCAAGAATTTGAATTGTTTCAAGATCCAGATCATTGGTTGGCTCATCAAAAATGAGTATATCTCCCACTCTCGTTAAGTTAAGGGCCAACTGTAATCGACTTTTTTCACCACCTGAAAATGTTTTCATTGGTCTATGAATATCATCGCGATGAAAGAGAAAGCTCTCAAAATAAGAAAAGACATGCTTTTTTGAACCATCTGGCAGCTCAACAAAATCTGATCCGTCACCTAAAACCTGATACGGACTGCTATTAACTTCAAGCTCATCTCTTTTTTGAGAAAAATACTGAACTTTAAGCCCATCGGCAGTTTTCATTTTTCCTTCTGTCGGAGCAAATTCTTCTAATATTAATTTTAAAAGAGTTGATTTCCCAACTCCATTATTGCCAAGAAGACCGATCTTATTACCTTTTTGAATTTCACCAGAAATACTATTGAAAAGAACTTTATCAGTTCCAGGATAAGCAAAACTCATATCTGTAAAAGAAGCTAAGACTTTAGTCTGGCGATTTGATTTCGATAAATTTAAATCTAAATTTCTCTTGGCCTCTGACTTTATAGTCGTAACCTTATCTTTTAAGTCGTTAAAATCTTCAACACGCTTTTTACTTCTTGTTCGACGGGCCTTCACTCCTTGTCTCATCCAAGCTTGTTCGCGTTCAAGATTATTTTTAAGTTTTTCAAGCAACTTCATTTT
>JAURXW010000423.1 GCA_030654205.1 Bacteriovorax sp. | reverse complement strand
CAACAATTGAAAAGCAGAATACTAGGGTAAATAGAATTAAATATTTCATATAATTAATTTTAACAGAAGCTTTGAATAATGAAGCCAGAGGCAAAAAAGATCAGTTAGCAATAGTGTAAAATCAAGAAGATAGACTAGTTTAACAATAGGCCAATATCATGTATCGATGCCCTCATTTAAAGGCATGTTTACTGCTTTACGAAGGACCTTATTCGTTGATACAAATTTGTGTATGATTAATAAAACAAAAATGGGTAGAGCGCTATGAAAGACACGGTAGAAAACGAACTCTCTCACTCGATGGTTCATTATCTTTTGACTATTCACAAATTAAAAGAAAATAGAGGTTTTGCGCGAGTTACAGATATAGCAAAAGATTTAGAACTTACAAAAGGTTCTGTCTCGACAATGCTGAATAATTTAAAGAAAAAAGGATTAATTCAAGAAGAAGAAGAATGTAAGTTTGTTGTCCTTACTGAACTTGGTCACGAAGAAGTTCACCGCATTTTATCATCAAGAACCTTATTATATTACTTCTTGAAAGATTTTGTTGGAGTCGACGATATGACGGCCCAAAATGATTCGTGTCAGATGGAGCATCTAATGAGTCCGCAAACAAGCGAAAAGTTTTTTGATTTTATGAAAACACTTGCTTGCAGTTGTGAAGAATTAAGTAAAAAGGGACAACTTCCATCATCATTTCAATTTAAAACAACGCTAGATCTTTGCTCATATTCAACATCAGATGAGTTTAACCACCATCAAAAAGGTGATAGCCATTTACAAAGTAAGTAGTTTCTATATTTTATTTCATGCCTTGCTTTCATTGGCGATGGCCGAAACTTCCGCCGATCTCAATTCCTATTGTTTTGAAAAAAATGTCAACTTACAAGATGTTCATCAATCGTTAAAAGTACTATTATTACCTAGAGATATTGTTGAGTTAAGGCCTGATGATGGTTGCTTAGATATTTTCACATCGCTCGATAGAGGAAAACTATTTGAGAAATATTTAACTAAGAGATACGATTTAAAAAACGAAATTACCAACGCGAGTAAAAAAGAAGTTGGCTGCTCACTTGATTTAAGAATAACTAAAAAAATAAAAGTTGATACAAACACTTTCAAATTGGGTGAAAGGAATGTGTTGAGTTCCACTAATTCAACTTCTCAAAGCGTAAATAGCATGGAGTTATTGGTTGGAGTTGGCATGGAGAGTGAAATAGGAGTGGGCGAGGAAAAATTAAAAGTTAAATGCGATTTAATTGAAAACGACAAAGCCAATTTAACTTTCTCCTACAGCGAAACTGACAAAGCTAATATTAAAACCCAGGTAATTATACATAAGAATGAGTGGATAAATTTAGCCTCAGTCTTAAAAGATTTGAATGGCCAGGTGAAAATAATTGGATTGTCACAGACCGAAATTAGTCAGTCTGCTGGCATAAATGAAACAATATACGAATTGCAATTTAAATAAGGAGTCCTGATGAATACACCTAATAAAGATATTTTGTTACATAAGTTTTCAACACCTTTTGAAACTGTTCCTTTTGATAAAATCAAACCTGAAGATTTTTTACCAGCTATGAAAGAAGCAATAATAATAGCGAAGAAAAATATTGAAGCCATTAAGCAAAACCCAGGGCCGGAAAGTTTTAAAAATGTAGTTGAGGCATTAGAATACGCAGGACCTGAAGTCGAAACCATTTCAGGAATATTTTTTAATCTTCATAGCGCAGAAACCAATGATGCTATTCAAAGTATTGCCAAAGAACTTTCTCCTTTATTAACTGAGTACGGCAACGACGTCAGCTTAGATCAGGAGCTTTTTTTAAAGATAAAAAAAGTTTGGGATAATAAAGAAAAATTTAATTTAAATGCAGAACAGTTAATGCTGCTTGAAAAAAGTTACAAAAGTTTCGTGAGAAACGGTGCCTTGTTAAATGACAAAGAAAAAGAAGTCATGCGAGATATCTCAAAACAACTTTCTACTCTTGGACTTCAATTTGGAGACCATATATTAAAAGAAACGAATGATTTTTTATTATTGTTAGACAACAAAGAAGATCTCGCAGGTCTGCCGGAAGATGTAATTGAGGCAGCAGCTCAAACAGCGAAAGAAAAAGGGCATGATGGCCAATGGGGATTTACCCTTGCTTATCCAAGTGTCATTCCTTTTTTAACTTATGCTAAAAATCGAGAACTTCGGAAAAAAATGTATTTGGCCAATGCAACTAAAGGATTTAAAGGCGACGCTCAAGATAATCAAGAGATTGTAAAAACAATCGCGAAACTTCGATTTCAAAAAGCACAATTACTAGGTTACGAATCACATGCTCATTTTGTATTGGAAGAGCGTATGGCCTCAAATCCTACAACTGTAATGAAGTTTATTGACAATATTGTTAACCATGCAACTCCAGCTGCAGCGAATGAGACTGAAGAGTTGAGAAAATACGCAAATAAAATTGACGGCATTACTGATTATCAAAAATGGGACAACTCTTATTATGCAGAAAAATTGAAAAATGAAAAATTTCAAGTTAACGATGAAATGCTCCGTCCATATTTTAAATTAGAAAAAGTTATTGATGGCGTTTTTGAAGTGGCCAAAAGACTCTACGGGCTTAGTTTTAAACTAAGAACT
>JAURXW010000419.1 GCA_030654205.1 Bacteriovorax sp. | reverse complement strand
AGGCATTTTCAAGTATTGGTCAGTCTGCCCGGCTTAGTGATGTCTGGACAAAAAGTAATCCATGGAAATTTAGATATGGATTGGGTGCTTACAAAGAAGATGGAAAAGTTATTTTTTTTAATAAAGATGGTCCATTGGAATGGAGTGCTTTAATTAATACTCCTGAGTATAAAGCGATCACTGGCGGAAATATTATCCACACGACCACAACACCAGCACCAACAAATATCGCCGGCAATTCAACTCCTCCGGTCCCAATGCCTGCTCCTTTAGTTTTAAATAATACTGACGTGAATAATATCGATTTTATTAAAAGCTCTAATGAAAGTTCAATTAATATGCTGATAGAAGCTTCTAAAAAATATAAAGCTGGATCATTAACTCAAGATCAATATATCAAAGTGGCCTTACAAGTTAGTCAAATGGCCGACTATTACAATAAATTGAAAGCTGATAGCAGTACTTCGATAAATGCTCTCCAAGCAGTACCTGGATCAGTCGTTACAGCACAAGGACAAACTCAAGTACGTATGCAAGCAAATGGATCGATGGTCAATGAATCCTCAATTCCAACAACTGCATCTACAGCACCGAAATCTCAAATAGTAGCTCCTAGGCCTTCAAATAATTCAAATGCTGAAGTTCTTTATAATGGAAAAAAAATAAGTATTAAAGAATATACTGACCAAGTATGCGCAACTGAGAGTCAATACGTTATCTGCCAGCCGCCAGGAAATCGTCTTCAATATTTAAGAGACCAAATTGCAAAGGCCCCAAAACCGATGCCTATAAATTGGATCAATCCTTTTTTACCTCCGGGAATAGGTTGCCCGGGATGCACTGATTTAGGATTGGATAAAATTTTTGAGGGCGATTGGAAATATGTCAACGAAGGCCCAGTTATTATTGGTTGTGATGAAGCAGTAACCAAGTATGGAATGTTTGGTGGAGATACTAAAAATCTTGGTAACTGGGCAGATGATAGTGAAATTAAATTTTATGATACAAGTGGAAAATATGTTGGAACCGGAGCAGTAATGGATTCATTTACGTATTACGTAAATAGAGCAACTGGTGAACAAATGACGGAAAAAAATCGTTGGACTGGGGCAGTTGGTAGATGCCGCCATAAAATATAATTTCTTAATGCGAAATTAATTTCGATTGATAGTAAGTAAGCACCTGAACAGTCGTGAATTCTTTGTATTTCAATTCATAAGACATAAAAATGCCGGATCTAAGTCCGGCCATATATTTTTATTTCGCATTTACAATCAAGATTTTTATCGAAGATTAGTGTTTTGAACTTGATATCACAAATTGTGATATCAAGTTTTTTTCTTAGCTACTCGTTTAGACCAATCTTTTTCCGATTTTGACTAAGTTTAGGAGTTAGCTTGTCGTCAGTTTCATCTAATCGTTGAAAAACTACTTTAAAGACTTTGTTAATACCTGACTCAAGCTTGTCCATTCTTTTATTTAATTTTTCTTCCATCAAGAGAAAACTTCTTAATTGGAAAAATATTCTCATTATCGAGATATTCACCTCAATTGCCTGATGAGAATTTAGCACACTCGAAAGCATGGCAACTCCAAGCTCAGTAAATGCAAATGGTAGTATACGAAGACCCATTTTTTCTTTATTGGAGGTACCAAATTGGCACCTCCAATTTTCCAGTTCTTCTTTGTTCATTTCAAACATAAAATCATCAGGAAAACGATTTATATTTCTTTTGACTGCCCTTTTTAATGCCTTTGTTTCAACCCCATAAAGTTCTGCTAGGTCTGAGTCGAGCATCACTTTATGCTCTCGAATAACGTAAATCATACTTTCAATTTTCAACAAACTAATATTGCTCATAAAATATCTCCATTTTATGAGCAATTACTTTAATTATACTTAAAATGCATTTAGTAATAGGCACTCTTTAAAAACTAATTCAAAAGTGAAATTCTCATTTTATTGAGCCAGGTATTACCTCTAGGCTCCCAAAGTTTAACAGATCAGCCTCCAACTGAAGGGAGGCAAGACTCATCTTTAATAGAATGAGTAATTAATCGATCCGTTGAAAATTCATCAAGTCGGTGATTTTAATTTTTATTAATTTAAATAAACCTGAGTCTTCACACTCACTCCACTGGTATATGGTATCAACACCAAATCATCTTTCAACGCCTTCGCTAAACTCTCCCCCACAGAAGATTTCATCCAACTAAGTTTGACGATCTTTTCTTTTCCCTCTGGCGTAATCATCTTAATTTCCACTTCAGGGGCCACGTCTAGTCCATTACTTTTAATCAACAAGGCCATCTGTTGATCTCTTTCCACGTCGACAATTTCGCCGATATAAAACTCATCAAGCCGCTGGGTTCTTTTATTTTTAAGTTTTGTAAAAAGAACATCGGTCTTATTGATATTGTAAAAACCTTTCACTAAAGGTCTAGGATATGACTTTCTTACAAAAAGTTCACTTTCAAGAATACTGCCCGTAAATAATCTAATAATATTTTCAGCATATTTTTCAAACGATTCATCAAATCGCAAATCAACTCGGCAATGATTTATCCTCATTGATGAAAGTTCATCCAAATGATCCAAAAGGTAGAGATCTTTTACGTTAAACATAAAAGTTCCATGGCGATTTTCAATCAATGGAAATCCAGAATGTGGACTTTCTTCACTCGTACCAAAGGCTTCAATAGTTCCATCCTCGATGCTCTTTTTTTCCAGTGGCGATAAAAGATTGCGGGCACTATAAAAAAGTAAAATGCGACCAAAGACTAAAACCTCAAGGGGGATTTTTAAAACTTTTGCATATTCGCTGAGTTTTTCTTTAGAGAGCTCATTTGAAAGCACTAGACGCTCACATTGCTCACCTAAATACTCACACCATCTATTAAGACCAACAAGATTATGATTTCCGTTTTCCAAAATTAATTGAATTTTTAACCATGGATATTTATTTTTTATATATTCAACAGCACCTGGATCTTGCAAACGAATGGCCTTAAAATCATGCAGCGGCAAACGATCAATCACAGCACAGGCCTGTGAGAACTTTTCCTCTTGATTAAGAGCGTCCCATTCAAGCACCACTTCAATATTATTTTTACGGGCCTCTTGCGTGAGTTCAAGCATTTCAGCGATCGACGTTTTTGAGTATCGAGAAAGCTCCATTGCTCCAACTATCATTTCGATTAAAATTGAATCTGCTTTTTTTAATTTAATTATTTTTTCAAGCTCACCCATATTTTCAATATAAGTTACAAGCTTAATAGATTTAGTGTTATGCATGCTGGGCCCGTTTTCTGATAATATTAAATTTTTCGGCCCCGGCGATATAAGGAATTTTTACGATGCTCCCCGGTTTCGATTTCAAAAGAGCAACTCCCGATAAGCTTTGTAAAAATGCCACATCTAATTTTTGAGTGGCCCCTCTAAAAGGCATAACTTCTAAAATATCTCCGGGATGAAAAGCACTTTTTACATCTACTAATAAATGTTGCCCTACTGTTGCTTCCAGCACAATTCCTGAAACCACAAATTCATTATCATCTTGTTCGCGGTCATTATAAATGGAATCAGCTCCTGCGTATTGATCTAGACTTCCTGTCGTGTAATCGCGGTGAGAAACTTTTCGCAATTCTTCTTCCCAAGACAGCATATCGCTTGAAAGAAAATTTCCGTTCGCTTTATAAAAACTAAGAGCATCGGAATAAACTTTTGAAATTGTTCCGGCATAATGATGACTTTTATTTCGGCCTTCTACTTTGAGTGAATCAATTCTGGCCTCGATAAATTCTGGAAGCATCCGAATTCCTTCCAAGTCTTTTGAACTCATAAAATAGGCTTTTTTACTTTCATTGGACTCAAGTTTAAAATCTATAGAATACTCAAATCGACAAGAGTGAGCACAGCCTCCTCTATTAGAATCTCGCCCTTGAGTGTAATTGGAAATTACACAATTCCCAGAATAAGACATGCACATCGATCCATGGACAAACATTTCAATTTCAAGACCTGTCGCCATTTTAATTTTTGCGGCCTCTTTAATTGTAACTTCTCGTCCAAGCACAATTCTTTGAGCGCCCATTTTTTGCCATAATTTAGCCGATTCAATATTGAGACAACTGGCCTGAGTTGATAAGTGAATTACCAGATGAGAATGTTTTTGAATTGTGCTGATAACACCTAAGTCAGACACTATGACGGCATCCACTTTGAGTTCTTCTAATAAACCTAAGAATTCTGGAAGTTCTTCAAGATCTTTGTCATGTAAAAAAGAATTGAGAACAACATAAACTTTTGAACCTCGCGAGTGGGCAAACTCCACCCCTTCACTTAATTCTTCATAAGTAAAATTGTCAGATGCTTGGCGAAGACCAAATTTTTGTCCACCTAAATAGACGGCATCGGCCCCATACAAAACAGAGACTTTTAATTTTTCTAAACTTCCTGCCGGTGAAAGCAGTTCAGGAGTCCAATGGGCCATATAAAATTTCCTTTTTATTATGCTTTTAGATACCAAAATTTTTGAATACAATCAAAGAATGATCAAAAAGTTTTTCATAATCTTACTTCTCTTAGTTTTATCGGCCATCGCCTATATGTATTGGGGCTATTCTGCCAAGGAGACCCTGATTATTCCTTATCCCTTCAGTTTTACTCCCACAGCTCAACTTGGCCTAACTCAAGAGATTAATCAGGCCCAAGCAGCTAAAATTTTGATTGTGGGCGACCGAATGGGTGAATCTCTTTCCCAATACGTGCCCGAATTAAGTGAAGAACTGGCCAAAAGTTTTAAAAGGGCACCAATTATCTATAATTGGTCAAAAACTCATGAAGGACTGCACCGGACCCTCTATAAATTAAAATCACTTAAAAAACTGCCTTCAATTATTATTTATCATGGTGCGAGCTCTGAGTTATTTGAAAAAACTTTTGCCATTAGCGATAAGAACGCAATCCTAAAAAACTTTAGTCTCTACGATGACGAAAGAATTATTTCTTTGATTATTACATTCCCCTGGCTGTCTAAAATATTTTATAGAAAAATGCAGTACATAAAATTGGGGGTCATAAAAGAATATCAAAATCGGCTTCCGAGCACCGACAAAATTCTAGAAAAAGAAGTTTCATTTAAACTTTTTGAATACGAGATGCGTGAACTTATCAATTTGGCCAAAGATAATAAAAGCAATTTGATTCTTATTACTACTCCGATTAATTTAGAAGCAAAGCCTCATGATATTTGCTCTCACTCAACTACCAATGGAGTTATTGAACAACAACAACTTATTGAAGCTCTTCTTAAGGAAGGTAATTTTAAACAGGCTTATCCAAAAGCTTTAGAGCTTTCGAATGAAACTTTTAGCAATGCCCAGTCTTTTTATCTTTTAGGAAAATCTGCTATGGGCCTTGGTGATTTGGCCCTTGCTAGAAGTGCATTTCAAAAGGCCGTTATTTTTGATTGTGCAACATGGAGAGGCAATGCCGTCTATAATGCCATCATGAAAAATGAAGCTAAAAATCATCAGATTCCACTTATAGATTTTGATTTATACATGTCTTCGGCCCTTTCAAAAGATGGTTTATTTATTGATGAAATTTTTCCCCAAAACCTTTTTTATCAAACAATGATCGAAGAATTAAAAGAGACTTTAAAAAAAATATTAAGTGTTGATTAGGAGAGCGATTATGCCTGGATCAGAAAGCATTATCTTAGCGGCCGATGAAATTCTTTTTTTAGCAGAAGAATACAATGTGGATCTTTATTTAATTAAAAAAGGCAAAGTCATGGTCTTTGTCCAAAAAGGAAGTCAAATTACCCCCATTGCGTATCTAGGCAAAGGTGAATACATAGGTGAGCTTTCTTTTTTTGATGATGAACCTCGAAGTGCCAGCATAATTTGTGTTGAAGAAACTGAATTTGTCAAAATTGGTTCCGCTATAATTCAAGAAAATTTTCCGTCATGGCTTAAAAATATTGGACTTCAACTTAGTCGTAAAATCCGAGCAGGTGACGAGCTGATTAGGTCAAAAGGAATCCGTAAAAA
>JAURXW010000056.1 GCA_030654205.1 Bacteriovorax sp. | reverse complement strand
GATTTGGGTTTAAAGTATATTTTATTGTTCTGGGATTAGTTCTTTCAATTAGGCTTGAAGACAATGACATTGTTTTTCCTTTGAGCTAAGATTTCTATCTGTTAAGTTTTATGAAATGAATAATAAACTGTATCGCAATTAAAAACAATGTATCACAAACATTTTAATAGTCTCGTTTCTACTCAAATTTATCTAAAAGATAATTTGGAAGAACTTAGATCATCTGATCCAGATGTTCTTATTTCATGCTCTGAGCAAACAAATGGAATAGGAAGACAAGGAAACAAATGGGAAACTTATCCAAATAGTTTGGCCATGTCCTTTACACTAAAACCTAACCCCGTGGTTACATTAAGTCCTATTGAAATTGGAATAATGTCTATTAAGTTTATTCATAAACAATTTGATAAAAATCTTTTTCTTAAATGGCCCAATGATATTCTTACAAGGGAAGGCAGAAAATGTGGTGGGATTATTTGTCAGTATATTGATAACGAAACCATTATTGCTGGTCTTGGAATAAATTTAGGGAAAATTGAAAATTCAGCGAGAAGTGATTTTCGGCACGGATTGGGAAGTGTTAATCCAGCACTGGAGTTTACCAATATTGACCAGGAGCTAATTTCATCTGAGCTTTACACATATTTTTTAAGCCAAAGGATATCTCAAGTGTCTGAGCTTCAAGAATTATTTATCAAACACTGTATTCATATTAATAAAAAAGTTTCCATTAATGATGATCAACAAGAGCAAGTTGGAATTTTTAAGGAAATCGGCAAAAGTGGAGAAGCTATTATTGAAATAGATTCTAATCTAGTAGTTTTTTTTGCTGGATCATTAACAATTTTAAATTAGTGTTGAACTGAATCTGAAATTTCTTTAATTTCTTTTCTAATTAAGTTTTCTGCTAAATCAGGAATTACTTCCCATGCAATTTTTTCTGCGCTTTGACGGCAAAGATCTTTAACCATTTCTTCAATCATTGGTCTTAAAGAAATTTTTAATTTTTCTATTAGTTCATCTTGATTGATAGTTTTATCGAAGTGAATAAAATCGGGAGTTGCTTTTTCTTGAGCGGGAATATCATTATTAAAAACTTGGACTGAGTCGGACATTTCAAGTGCCGCATCGTCGAGATTTGTTTTTCCAATATCTTCCTGATCTTCAGAAGCTCGAGGGACGACTTCGTCAACGGCCCAAAAAGCTTCAGCTGATATTTCCTCTTCAATCTCATTTAATAGATTGCGATTTAAATCTTCTGGCACTTCAAAAGATGGATCTGTAGCATCTAAGTCTTGATCTTCATCTTCTTCATCTAAGAAATTTGGTGAATTAACAAACTGAGAAGAGGATTGAAGTTTATCAATTATTCTTACGTCAGAAGCTTCTTCGATAACTGGTGGAAAAACTTTTTGAAATTTTTCTTCTAAAGTTTGGCTTGGGCTAAACCCCCAACCTTCAATTTCACTAGCTAATGGATCAAGTGTACTATCTTGGTTATGTTTTAATGTATTTTCCTCAACAATTTCAGCTTCATTTGACAGCATTTGAGGAGCATCTACCTTCCAAAGATCAAGATCATCTGTTTTACTTAACTTTTCACTATTTGAATCTTCAACTTCTATTTTGCTTTTCGGAGACATCGCCGGTCTTGCACCTTCAAGCAGGTCTCGACATTTTTTAATAAACTTTGTGCTTTCAAAAGGTTTTACAATTTTATCGGTAATACCACAGGCTTCAAATTGAGATTCATCAACCGTATCAAAAGTACCCAACATAACAATGATAGAAGCTTCTGGTTGAGCATGATTAATTTTTTTAGCTAATTCATATCCTGATCTTGAATCTGAGAGATTAAAGTCTAGAAGAATAAGATCAAATTTATTCGATTGAACTTTTTTAAAAAGCTCATCTTCGTTTAAACATTCAATAAGCTCGTATCCACTATTTGCTAGTGTTATCCCGATTACTTTCTGAATAGTTAAACTGTCGTCTGCTACTAAAACTCTTGAAGTCATTTGCTATCCTCTTAAAACTATTCTCAACTAAAAGTAGGTCTTAATCAATGCTATTTTTTCCGAAGTATCCGGACTGTTTTACTCTATTATTAAAACTGCAGCACCAGGCCCGTTTGATTATCTAAATTTCCCCGATCGTTGGCGAGTCTAAAAAGCTGATCAATTATTTCTGATTCACTATCAAGATTTTTTTCAATGGCTGATTTAATTTCAGCTTCCACTAAACGAGAATAGGCACCGTCAGTTAAAAGTACGACAACATCCCCGCTTTTAATTTTTAATTCTTTGACTTGATAGTGCAAGTCCTCAAATAAACCAACTCCGCTCATTGGAATTGCATGATGAAATGATGAATATCGATCACGACTCAAACTCATTAAAGAATCTGGTAATATTTCGCAACTAAAATGTCCTTCGCGGTATAAATAGGCACTACAGTTACCTGTAGAAACTAAAGTTAAAATATTCTCCGCCATAGCTGCACAAAGAACTGAGGCTCCACCGCGACTATTCATTGCTTTGGTTTCATTTTCTTTTGAAATAACCTGATGGGCCACATGAAGCGCATTGATCAAAGCATTTCCTTCAATTAAATATTTATGACTGAAAAAAAAAGGTAACGTTGCATCGATGTCATTGGCTATTTTAGTATAAGAGCGTTTGAGGTTATCGCGAATCATTTTGGCAGCTTTATCACCAATATTAGATCCACCAAAACCATCAATTATCATGAATAAATTATTGGCTAAATCTGCTTCAGCAAAATCTTCATTTAAATTTAAATGAGGTCCTTGATTAGTGTTCATTCCAAAACTTTTAAGTTCAACCATAATTATTCCAAATAATCTTTTAATTTATCGCTAGCTTTTTTATAGTAGGCACTATCAACCGGAGATACTTGTTGGACCTCTTGAAACTTTTCTTTAGCGTCCTGAAATAAACTTAGTGATTCTGAAATAATAGCCTCTCGATAAATTTTCTTCGCTTTATTATTAAGAATATCTTTTATATCACCAGTTGAATTTAAGGCTTCTGCGTTTGACGGTTCAATTTTTAAAATTTGTTGGTAAACTTCGTAAGCACCTTTTAAGTCCTGACCTTCCATTAAAGATTTTGCTTTCCCAGTGAGAGGAGCTACGGCTGCGCCAATTTCGTCTCTTGCTGTCTTGAGCATTTCGGAGGCTTCTTTGATTAAATCCTCATCCATATCTTTTAATTTTAAAAAATCATCTAACTTACCAATGGATTTAAACCATTCTTTTTGAAGAAATAAATTTTTGCCTGGTTTTAATTTTTCAACTTTATCTTCGCGAGCTTTTTTTCTACTGGCTTCTTCTAATTCCTTTTTAACCTTTTCCTTCAACCAGTCCTCAAGTTCCAACTTCATTCTGGTAAGTTCAATATTTTCAGGGTCAAGTTTGGCAATTTCATTGAAAATATCTTGAGCTAACTCAACTCTTCTTTCTTTTACATAATCTTGGGCCTTCGCTATCAATTCTTTTACCTTTATCTTTTTTTCAGCCGAAGATTGCTCTGAAACTCTTTTTCTTTCTTGCTCTTCAAGTTTACTTAACCCTTCCTTAGACAAGGCCATAATAGACTGGAGTGAGGAATTGAAATTTGGATCAATTGAGGCTATTTTTTGAAACTCGTCTAAAGCCTCTCGGTAACGTCCATAATTATAATGATTTTTTCCAATCTCATAACGGGCCGATAGTGCTTGTCTTTCTTCTTCACTTAATTTTTTACCAGGTGTAGAAACTCCTGATTCATTTTTCATCAGTGTTTTTTTAGTTTTCTTGGATGCAACCGGTGCCTTAGATCCACCATCATCTCCAAACATAAACCAAGCACCAACCAAAACTACGATAGCATAAATGGCCTTTTTTCTCTTTTGTTCATCTTTCCAAATTCTTTTAATAATAGATTTTTCTTCTGGAGCATTACTTATCATTTCTCCCAAAGCATCAACACTTTCACCATCTTCAGTTTGGACTTCTACAACTTCTTCAACTTCAACGGTTTGATTCTCATCAACGGCCATAAGTGTAGAGTTTTCTTCTTTAAGGAAATCAGATTGAAACTTAACTGTAAATGTAACTCCACCTATTACAAATTCGTCATTATGATTTAAAATAGCTTTATTTGTGCGCTCGCCATTTAAAATAGTTCCATTTGAAGAATTTAAATCCTCAAGTGTGATTTGAATATTATTTTTAGTTATAACTGCATGGACTGTGGAAACTTCAGAATCATTTAAAACGATTTGGCATTTTGTAGCGTCCCGGCCAATAAAAGTTTTACCACTTTCAATTAAGTATCTATCATAGGGGGCAGTATCACCAAAAAGTTCTAATTGTACTTTGGAAAAAGATTGAATAACTTTCGTATTTTCATCGGCTCCATTATCAATACTCTCAAGAGAGTAAGACATATTGCCATCACCTTCAGATAACGATTCACCCTCTTCAGTTGCCGCATCTGAATTTAAGCCCAGCGCATCTTCAGCAACTTGTTCTGTATTTTCATCATAACCAAAATCATCTTTTTCTTCAGTGCTGGGTTTGTCAAATGCCTCAAAGTCTGAAGGAAGCTCGATTTCAGTTGTAACTTCACCTATTGAATTTGAAGCTTCAACTGATTCAGAAGATAAATCAGGCAACTCGCTTGTTGAATTTTGATCAATGTCACTTTCTGGTTTTAGTTTAGGATTACTAACTTCTTCCGATGAGGAATTAAAAGTTTTATCTGCACTAAATTCAGGATTGGTACTTTCTTTAGATGCAGGTTCTTTGGCCGCTGTAAACTCAACGGTGTTATCTGAAGAATTTTCGATGTTAATAGTAAAGCGTCCAACACTCAAAGAATCACCATCGAGCAATTCAGCACGTGTAAACTCTTCTCCATTATAAAGACAGCTATTATGTTCCGCC
>JAURXW010000411.1 GCA_030654205.1 Bacteriovorax sp. | reverse complement strand
TGTTTCTATTTTAGAAGTTTCAAATTGTTCAATTTTTTGATTTAATAGCAATGATCCGAGAATAAAAAAACTTCCATGGTGGCGATTAATTAGCATTGAGTTTTTTCCAAACCAACCAAGACCTGCTCGCATGGCAAGATCACGCTCCAATACAGGATGAGTATCAAGTGTTAATTTATATTCCAGTCCATTATAGTGTTTTTTTAAATCTTCACCTATTTCTGTGAGTCTTTCTCGAATTATGTGATGGTAGTCAAGACCTTCAAAACCGAGTGTGTAGGAAGCGAGCTTTAATCCATTCCATTGAGGATCATTTTTATAAAAGGATTGTAATTTTAAATGGGCTTCATGATATGAAAATAAAAAAACCATGGCTGATTGAAACTGGGGCCAGTGGATATTTAAATCTTGCCTCTTTTGCTGGCGCTCACCTTCCAAATAGGTAAGTGGTAAATGGTCTTTTTTTTCAACCCAATGATTATAATGTTTGAGAGTTTGAGGAATAGCTTCAGTTGTATAAGAAAATTCGACTACTCCCCAATCATTTAATTTTTTTTCATCAAGAAGAATCATCTAACAATCTGTTGGAATAATTTCAATTGCCCCCATCGGACAACTTTCAACACAGGCCATATCCATCGAACATTTTGAAATATTGGAAGCTTGAATATAAGTATTCTTTTTTTCATCTTTAGTGACGGCCCAAATATCATGGGGACATACTTGAACACAGGCTTGGCAAGAGGCACAGACATGAGTATCTAAAAGAATTTTTTTAACATTATCACTGGCTTCTTCTAGGCCTTGCGAGCCACCTTTCACTTTTGGTGCATCTCGAATAAGTTCAACCTTTACCGAGTTTGAACTTCCCTGTGAAAAGAATTTACCATCTCCTCTTGTAAGAACAATTTTGTCACCATTAACGAGCTTTAAGCGCTCTTTAATTTCTCTTAAAACATTTTTTATAAATTCAGCATTTTCATGAGTTTCATTTGTAACGATAAATGGGCTTACTCCCCAATATAGACACATTCTACGAGCTACTTTTAATGAATTTGTAATTCCAAGCACCGGTACACTAGGGCGAAATTGAGTAATTCGTAAACATGATGATCCCGATTCAGTTACTGAAACAATTCTTCGAGCATCAATTTTTTCCGCAATCATTGAAGCTGCCACCATAATTGAAGCGGTCACACTAGATAAGTCCTGTGCTCTTAAGAATGGGCGCTCTTTGGGCGTTTTTTCGGCTTCTTGAACAATTTTATCCATCATTCGAATTGTTTCTAGAGGATACTTTCCTGAAGCTGTTTCTCCCGATAACATAACGGCATCTGTACCATCCCAAATCGCATTTGCAACATCAGAAGCTTCAGCACGGGTTGGAGTAGGATTCTCTGTCATGCTCTCTAACATTTGGGTAGCAGTAATAACTGGAATACCAAGGGCATTACATCTATTAATCATCTTTTTTTGAATAGATGGAACCAAGTGATTTCCAACTTCAACACCCATATCACCACGGGCTACCATAATCATGTCGGTAACTGAAAGAATTTCTTCGAGGTTATCGACGGCCTGAGGTTTTTCAATTTTTGAAATTATCGGTATATTCACTTTTAGAGAGTGCAGTAAATGTTTAACGGCCAAGATATCTTCTTTTTTTCGAACAAATGATAAAGCAACATAATCTGCTCCTTCTTTAAGAGCAAACATCAAATCTTCTTTATCTTTTTCGGTAAAAGCAGGTGCTGAAACATCGCAATCAGGAAGGTTAATTCCTTTGTTAGATTTTAAAGTTCCACCAACATTGACTCTAATTTTATAAACATCTCGATCTCGTGAAACTGCCTCCGCAATGATGAGTCCATCATCAAAAAGAATACGTGCTCCATCGTGGCAATCAGCAACTAAATTTTCATAAATTGTTGGGATGTATTTTTCTTTATATTCTGGATAATTATTTTGAACTTTACTTGCACCGATTACCCACTCTGAGCCACTTTCTAATTTAAGTGGTTCAGGGAGCTTATCAACACGAATTTTTGGACCTTGAAGATCTGCCAGGATGGCAACTTCATAACCAGTTTCTTTACTTGCTTCACGAATATTTTTTATAACTTGTTGATGGGCCTCATAGGTTCCATGGCTCATATTAATTCGGCAAACGTTCATACCGGCCATAATTAATTGTGTGATCATTTCTTTAGAAGATGATGAAGGTCCAATAGTAGCAACAATCTTTGCGCGTCTCATATCCATCCTAGGTTTTTAGCTCTTAAAAGTATTTAAGATTACTAATAGGATACACTAACTACACCTTTTTTGTATTACCTTGTGCGCCCATACTGGCAACTTTCATGTTTTCGATGCGTTGCTCATATTGATTTCGTATTGTATTTTTTTCCATTTCGGAAGCTTTAAATAATCTTTCAAACTTAGCATCAGATTCTGTCACTTTAAGTGACAAATCTTTTTGCCCAACTGCTCTTTCGCGATTGAGCTGATCTTCATATTTTTGAACTATTCTATTAACTTGAATTTCATTAACTGCCCGGTCTCTGCCAATCATACCTTCGTACTTATTTCGAATATTAGTCAAATCCGTTTGGTGTTGAGTTTCTTGGGATTCAAAGGCAATTTTAATAGCAGAAGTTTCTTTTAACTTTCGTTCATCTTCTTTGGTTTTTAAAATTTCAACTTCGTTTTCAGCTTTACGGGCAATTTGCCCTATTCTCTTTTCATAATTATCAATTATTTTATTGGTTTGTTTTTCCATTTCAGTTAATTTTTTTTCGTAAATATCATCTTTAAGCGCAATTTGATGATTAAATTCATCTTTCATCGAAATTTTATCTTCACTAATATCTTTTCGAGTTTTTTCAATGAAGCTAGATTTATCTTTATTAAATTCACTCTTGATAGAAGAAAGTTCTTCCATTTTATTATTATTAAAAGTGTTTATATAATTACCAAATTCAACTCTTTGGTTTTGCAAAAGCCCTTTAGATTTTTGGTCTGCCTTGCCTAACTTATTTTCATTTTCAATTTTATCTTTTCCAATTTCTGATTTGTAACGATCAATGACAGAAACATTTTTTTCTTTTAAATCTTGAAAATTTTTCTTGTGTTGAATATTTAATTCATTTTCATGTCTATCAATATTTTCAGCATTAGCTAATTTTACGCTCTTAAATTTTTCACGATAACTTGAATCTATTCCCTTTTCTTTTTCATTTTCATTTTCTCGATCTTTTTGGGATTCGCTACGAGCTTCTTGTAATCGATTTTCAAAGGCAGAAGTAATTTGTTTATTTTCTTCCTTAAGGCCTAAAACTTCTGCTCCTCCTTTAATTTTTTGGTTAGCTAAAAGTTGAACATTTCGAATATCATCGTTAAACTTTTTCTCAAGCTCTTTTGATTCGTTTTGATGACCCTGTTTAACTTTTTCTTCATTAACAATACTTTTTTGACGAATACTTTGTTCCAAGTTAGAAATATTTTTTTGTCCTTCACCGCTTTCTTTACTTTTTAATTTTATAAGATCAGCAATCCGTCCATCTTGAAGTTCACGCATTGATTCTCTATCTCTGCCAAAATTTGTACGAAGACTTTCATTTTCATTTCTTAATCGACTAACTTCTTTAAATTTCTGTTCTTGCTCGGAAGATCTAAGACTTTCTAAATTTGCCTGATTTTCACTGTCTTGAGCCAACTTAGTTTCATGTGCGTTTTCTTTTTGCGAAACCAAACTATCTTTTGCTTTATTGTTTAAACTATCGACTTGAGTATCAAAATCCTGTTTGTAATTTTGATTTGCTTTGGTGTATCGCTCGCCCATTGTCTTGGCGGCTTGGTCATGAAAACGATTATTCTCTTCAGTACTTTTATTATATGAAGAACTTAAATTGGAAAGCTTATCACTGAAATCATTTTTCATTGAATTGCGATCTATATCAAACTTTTCAGAGTTCTTTTTTATATCGTTTC
Source organism: Bacteriovorax sp. (assembly GCA_030654205.1). Classification (GTDB taxonomy): domain Bacteria; phylum Bdellovibrionota; class Bacteriovoracia; order Bacteriovoracales; family Bacteriovoracaceae; genus Bacteriovorax. The sequence goes on along the minus strand of JAURXW010000411.1, from coordinate 5,235 downwards.
TAAATGCCACTTGGCGATCAGCAATAGTTTTTTTTGTTTTATCTGAATACATCTCATTATTAATAAGATTTTGTTCTTCTAATTTCGTTTTTTGATTTGCGTAATTGGCAGACTGTTTATTGATCTTGTTATCAAAAGTTTCTTTTAAATCTTTGGTATTTTTGTCATAAGACGAGCGCAAATCTTCTTCCGCTGTACGGTACTTATCGCGTGCCTGATCTAATTTTTGGTTTACGTCCATAATGTTCCCACTTTACTTTCTGACCATGGATAAACTCCACAGATAGAATGACATAGGATAATTATATAGTAAGGGGGGGGAATTTAGGAGAGAGGGAAAAGTTGTCCTTTTCCCCCATTAAAACTGGACTTAATATCTGATTATTTTGCTAATTCTTCGTCGATAACTTCCGTAAATACTTCAACAGGTTGTGCTCCACTGATAAGTTTTCCATTGATAAAGAAAGTTGGGGTTGACTTGATTCCAAGCTTTTGCCCTTCGGCCATATCGTTGTCAATAATTGCTTTATATTTTGTGGCTTCAAGACAAGCTTTAAACTCAACTTCTTTCGTCCCAATTTTTTTAGCAGAGGCCAGTAAGCTTTCTTTATCTAGTTTAGTCTGATCAGCAAACATAGCATCATGCATTTTCCAAAACAATTTTGGTGATTGCTCGTTAGCACATAGTGCTGCTTCAGCTGCAAGACGGGCTTGAGAGTGAAATGGAAGTGGATAATTTTTAAAAGCCACTTTAACTTTGTTGCCATATTTTTTTTCTAATTCTGAAACGACAACTGCCGCTTTCGAACAAAATGGGCATTGAAAATCAGAATATTCTACAATCGTTACTTTGGCGTCAGCTGCACCTTTAAATGGGGCTTCTTTGATATTGACGTCAAAGACTGGTCTTTGAGGTTTTTTTAAATAAACTTCAACTGGAGTTTTTTTAGTTTTTTCAGAAATCCATTTATCAACAGCTAGCTTTTTAGCTTCTACTTCTAGGTATTGCTTAATACGTTCTCTGATTTCTGGATTAAGTTGATCTTTTGGTATTTGGCGATCTTTAATAAATTTCTCAATTTCAGGGTCTGTTACCACAACACCCTTTGCAATAAATTTTGTTAAAAATTCATCATTAGAAAGTCCTTTTTTATTTGGATCCGGATTCATAAATTTTTCAAGAAGCATTGCCTGAAGTTTTGCAAATTTAATTTCAAAAACTTTTACTTCAGCTTCATATAAATCACTTTCTATTCCCGCTTCTATGTCTTTATCAAGAATTTGCTCACTGCCAATCGCAGCTGCAACTCCAGCGGAAGGTGCTGGTTTAAAAATAAAATTAGCTTTTGAATCGGCCTGTTTTTGACAAGCAAAAAATACAATCATTACGGCAAAGAGGCCAGTGAGCGTAAGGCCCAATTTATTCTTTTTCATAGAATCTCCATGTTACTATTATTGCTCATTATCATAACGCTCTTTATTTAAGAATGCGATAGCTCACGAATAAAATCTTGATAAACAATCGATCGTTGAATTAGAACTGAATGTTTACCAGAGTCGATCACTCGGCCTTTATCCATTACTAGAATTTGATCTGCACCAATAATCGTTTCTACTCTATGGGCAACTATTATTGTGAGAGAAAATTTTTGAATTAAAAGAACCAATTTTCTAAGAGCAAATTCTAAATCTGAATCTAGTGCTGAAGAAATTTCATCAAAAAAGACAATATTTTTTTTAATATAACAAGCTCTCACGCCTGCCAGCAACTGACGTTGCCCCAAAGAAAGCGATGAAGGTACAACTTGATCATGAGGAGCCAGTCCCCAGCTTTTTAAGTAAGGAATATTTTCTATTAGAAAATTCCAGTTTTCTGCAAAATCTTCAGGTTCAACACGTTTAAGAGTAATATTAAACATTAGGCTTTCACTAAAAATATGAGATTCTTGGGAAACAATACTCACTTCTTTTCTATATTCATCTAAGTCACGCAAGTGAAGTTCAAATGAATTCTGAGGCGTCCCCATAACGAGTTTAACATTGGCTTTCGGTGCTAAAATATTTCCGGCCAATATATTAAGCAATGTTGATTTTCCACAACCAGAAAGACCCACGATGCCTATCAACTCTCCGGGGTGTCCTTCAAAATGGATATCTTCAAGTGAAAAATTTTCTCGTTCACTTCCTTCTGCCGCCCCTGCTCTTTTGGGATATTCAAAATAATCAAGATCTACTTTCATTTGTAAAAACGGCGTATTTTTAGAATCGTTAAGAGAAGTTGTATTAATACGGTGAGGGATATCATTTAAAAAATTTTGAATACGGTCGATACCAGTCGCTGCTCGTTGTATGTTGGCAATTTTACCTGAAATTTCTTTAATAGGATTTATAGATCTTTGAATTAAATCTACAATTGCAAAAATGAGTGCCACTTCAGTTAAGTGTGAATAAGGAAATATGAAAATAACCAAGGCCAATAAAATTGGATATAAAGATTCCGCCACCGCATAGTAGGCTGCATCCATAGTATTCACAGTATTTTGTTTTTCAAGAAAGTCCAGAAAGGCAACTTCTGATTTTCTCGAAGCATATTGATCATGGCGAGTATAAAAAATTTGTTGAAAACCACCTAGTACATTGGCAGTAACTCGATTGACCTGTGCTTGAGAATTTCTTAAGCGCATGAACATATCGCGCATTAGCTGACTGCCCCAGATTAATAAAATAGTGGCCACAACTTCAGAGCCGGCAATAAAAAATCCCGTAAATTTTTGGAGTGTTATAAATCCAATTAAACAAGATACAACAAAACAAAGATCGATAAATATTCCAAATGAGCCAGAGCTTATCAAGTCTCTGATTGATTCTGTATCTGACATAATCCTAGAAAGAATTTCGCCTTGTGGATATTTTTCACTGTCGAGTTCGTGGGAAGATAACCATCTACCGTAAGTTTCTGTGCGGGCATATTGAACTAACATTCTGACATATTTATTAACGGCCAATTGATAAATTACGCGGTTAATATAAACTACTAAAAAATTTATCAAAAGAGCAACGATGGATGTTTGAAAAAGTGAATCAGAATCATAATTCCGGGATAGATTTGAAATGAGCCCCGGAGTCATAGCTCCGAGGTAGGCACTTGCGGCAAGACAAATGAATAACAAAGTTACCATCACGCCAGAGCCTTTAAAGAGAAAAAAGTTATACCATTTGTTTTTGGAAATATTCATAAGTTTTTGTCGTTGGTTTTAATAATTCATTTACACTGCCAGATTCAATGATTCCCAAATCTTTATCTAAAAAAATAAGATTATCGGAGTTTTTAACAGTAGATAGACGATGGCTTGTCAGGATAATAGTTTTCTTTTTTAAAAACTCTTGAGATTTAAGGGCAAGAATAATTTCTTTTTCCAAAATCAAATCAACAGATGAAAATGGATCATCCCAAATAATTGTATCGGCTTCACTCATGATACTTCTCACTAAGCACAAACGCTTAATTTGCCCACCAGAAAGCCGTTTTCCATTCTCTCCGACTTCCAGGGCCAATAATTTATCTAAGTCAGGTTCAAGATAGTCAAGTCCCAGTGTTTTCAAAATAGATTTTGCAATTTGCAATTCTTTTTCCGAAGGATTTTTACCTAAAAAAATATTGCGCTCTAACGTATCATTAAAAATATATGGATCCTGAGCAACTAGACTGATACTCATTCCTCTTTGGCGCATTACTTCTGCAAGTTTAATTAATATTTCACTTTTTCCATGTCCTGTTTTAGCGATGAGAACGGTCCATTTGTAAGCTTCAAAATCCAGCACCAACGGTTTATCCCAAAAAGGTAAATTAAAATGTAGGTCCGTAAGTTTTTCGTTTCTTAGATGTAATTCTTTTTCCGAATCAAGAATAGTATTTAAAGTGGTATCTAAATCTTTGAGTCTACTCCAAGATGCATTGGATCTTGATACTACTACACCTACCCAAGATAAATATCCCATCGGTTCCATGAATAAATAAATGAAACCAGAAAATAAGATCAGCGTCGAAGCACCTAGGTGTTGGGATCGTATAATCAAGGCCCCCCAAAGTAGAGACAAGCCGATTCCCAAGGTAATTAAAGGTAAAGTAATAGAAATACCAAGGCTTGATTTATAAAAATAATAAAGTTCCTTAAGCGACATTTCTGAAAAAAGTGTAGTGAAAGAATCTTCAGCATGAAAATTTTTAATCGTTCTTTTTCCTGAGTATGTTTCCATAATTAAGTTTTGAACTTCACCTTGCATGTCTTGAGTTTTTTTAAAATAAATTCTGTTTTTTTGGACAACGTACGTGAAAATAATAAAAGAAATCAACATGGGAGTGAGGGCCAATAATAAATGCACATTAAATGCAATAATTTTTGGAATAAGAATAAACATGGCAATAATAAAATTTCCGCCCTGAAGACCAACAAAACCGATGAGCGCACGTATTTGATCAATATCACCAGACAAGTATTGAAAGAGTTGACCTGAACTTATATGGCGAAATCTTGAAGGAGTTGCCTCTTCTAATTTTTTAAGCAGCTCAGTTCGAAGATATTTTTGCAATAATCGAGCTGGGTAAAAAAAGAGAATACGCGAAGACGTTCTAAAAATTAAAATTCCCAACGCAAACCAAAAAAACTTAATTGGATGAAGTTCGTTAATATTTTTAGAGACCAGATCGGCCAATTCTTTTGCCATAAATGGCAATTCACTTTGAATTTTATGAGTGGCAATGAGGCAAATAATTCCCAAAAAATAATAATATTTAAATTCTTTAAATTGAGAGACGATTAATCCCTTAAAATCGAGGTCCATTCGGTATTTTTGCATGATTATTACTATAATGAGCAAAGCGAGCTTCGCCAACGGAAATAAAGTTTGACAGAAAAAGAGCTGACTTTTAGTATCAAGGAACTCAATTTAGGCGGGTAGCTCAGTGGTAGAGCGCTTGGTCGACATCCAAGTGGTCGCAGGTTCGACCCCTGTCCCGCCTACCATTAGGAACAACAGACGCACCACTTATCAGTAACATGTCACTTGTCACTTCACAGAGGGAATTAAGGCTTTTTTGGCCTTTTAAATAGGCCTCGGAAATGATTTCCGAAGCCCCATTTTTACCATTTTTAAGTACATTTTCTGTATCACCTTTCAAAGTGACATATTTAGTATATAAGCCATTTTCAGAGTAAATTAGCTTATCAACTAACT